>DMAZ01000037.1 GCA_003446335.1 Lachnospiraceae bacterium
AACCGCAGAAGAGGCGGAAGCTGCAAAAGAGGCGGGAAATGCCACGGAGAATGCCTTATGATCAAAAATGTTATATGTGACATGGGCAACGTCCTTCTGGATTATAATCCCCGGATGGTCGTAGATACATTCTGTGAGACCGAGGAGGAAAAGGATGTTGTCATGCGCGAACTCTTCAAGGGACCGGAATGGGGGATGATGGATGAGGGGATCCTGACGAAGGAGGAATGCCTGAAAAGAGTATGTTCAAGGTGCGACAGCCGATTCCATGAAAAAATAGGGATCTGCCTTGATCGGTGGACAATATGCATGAAGCCGCTGCCGGGAGTATATGATTTTCTGGCGGATCTGAGAAATGCGGGATACGGGCTGTATGTTCTCTCGAACGCCGCACCGTCGTTCCATGACTATTTTCCGGAGTCGTATCCGGAAGGGACCTTCAACGGAATCGTCGTATCCTGCGACGAGAAGCTTGTTAAGCCGGATCTGAGGATATATGAATTGATCTGCGACCGATATGATCTCACTCCGGAAGAATGTATCTTCGTGGATGACCGGGAAGAAAATGTAGAAGCTGCAAGAAAAATCGGAATGCATGCGGTCACATTTGAGGGGGATTACGGAGTTGTGTGGCGCTATCTGATCATGGACATGAACCGCGCGACCGGTCCATTTGTGAAAAAATGCTGAATAATCCCTAAAAGGTGGGAAATGTTTCGGCAATCTGCTATACTGTAGTCATTGATAAGAGTAAAAAGCGAGGGCTGAGTCAATGATAAACTATTCGGAAGACAAGAGCAGACAATATCATATTCAGGTGGCCCCCGGCGAAGTGGGAGAGTATGTCATTCTTCCCGGAGACCCGAAACGGTGTGCTTCGATCGCTGCTTACTTTGACGATCCGGTACGCATTGCGGATAACAGGGAATACATTACGATCACCGGAACGCTCGACGGAAAGAAAGTCAGTGTAACATCTACCGGTATCGGGGGACCTTCCGCTGCAATTGCTCTGGAGGAACTGATCCGGTGCGGAGCAAAGACTTTTATCCGTGTCGGTACCTGCGGCGGTATGCAGGAGAATATCCTGAGCGGTGACCTGGTGATTGCCAGCGGGGCGATTCGTATGGACGGGACAGGGCGTGAGTATGCCCCCATCGAATACCCGGCTGTATCGGACTTTACCGTCACAGATGCATTGAGAAGGGCTGCAGGAGAGCTGGGACACCGTGCGCATATCGGTGTGACCCAGTCCAAGGACTCTTTCTACGGACAGCATGATCCGGCATCGATGCCGGTATCCTATGACCTGGAGAATAAGTGGAATGCATGGCTGCGTCTGGGATGTCTTGCTTCGGAAATGGAGAGCGCGACTTTGTTTATAGTTGGAGCTTTTCGCCGGGTACGGGTCGGTTCCGTGTGTCTTGTCATGGCAAATCAGGAGAGGGCGAAGAAAAACCTTCCCAATCCTGTTGTGCATGACACGGATGCCGCAATTCAGACGGCTGTCCGTGCGATCCGGATCCTGATGAGCGAGGAAGAGCTGAAGAAGGCATAATGCGAGTGTCATTTGAAATAACTTCCTTACCATTTTGAGCGGGCAGGCGTATTATGATAAGCCTGTTCGTAAATGCCGCGTGTGAAGCTCGTATCAATTGAGATAAGAAATCGAACGGAGGAGAATATGGAAGGAACAGACAGAATTCCGACACCTCATATTTCTGCCAAAGCGGGGGATTTTGCGGATACGGTACTGATGCCGGGCGATCCTCTCAGGGCGAAATATATAGCGGATCATTTTCTTGATGACGCCCGTCTTGTAACGGATGTACGTAATGTATACGGCTATACAGGTACTTATAAAGGGAAAAAAGTATCCGTTATGGCATCAGGTATGGGCATTCCGTCAATCGGAATCTACAGTTATGAACTCTATGCTTATTACGGCGTGGAGAGAATTGTCCGGATCGGCTCTGCGGGAGCGATCAGTGAGAACTGTAAGATCATGGATATCGTTCTGGCACAGGGAGCCTGCACAACATCGTCATGGGCAGAGATGTACAAGCTGAACGGAACGTATGCCCCGATCGCTACATGGGACTTTCTCTATAAGACATATTGTACGGCGCTTGATCTGGGCACGAAAGTTCAGGTGGGAAATGTTCTCTCTGCCGATGCATTTTATAATGATGATCCGGACGCAATGGCGGGATGGAAAAAAATGGGCATTCTCTGCACGGAGATGGAGGCAGCCGCTCTGTACATGAATGCGGCCCGCCTGGGAAAACAGGCTCTTGCCATGTTCACGATATCTGACGAACTGTATTCGGGCAGAGAATTATCTTCTTATGACAGACAGACTGCTTTTACGGAAATGATGGTACTTGCTTTGGAAACTAATCTCAGATGAGTTGTACTTTAGGAGGCGCTTATGTCAATCGAAGAGATATTGAGTCATGTAGACCATACCAATCTCAAGCCGGAGGCCGGATGGAATGATATTAAAGCTCTTTGTGACGATGCTATCTTATATAAGACGGCATCGGTGTGTATTCCTCCCGGATACTGCAGGCAGGTCAAGGACTATCTGTGCGGAAGAGTACAGATCTGCACAGTCATCGGATTCCCGAACGGTTATTCAAGTACCGCGACAAAGGTCTTTGAAGCATCCGATGCACTGCTGAACGGTGCCGATGAGATTGATATGGTCATAAATCTGGGCTGGGTCAAGGACGGCAGGTTCGATGATGTGACCAAAGAGATCCGTGCGCTGAAAGCTGTGTGCGGAAATCGTGTTTTGAAAGTTATTATCGAGACATGCCTTCTGACGGAAGAGGAAAAAATCCGTCTTTGCGAATGCGTCACAGAGGCCAAAGCGGATTATATAAAGACGTCGACCGGCTTTTCCAAGGGAGGTGCTACCTTTGAGGATGTGGCACTTATGAGCCGGCATGTCGGACCCGGTGTGAAAATCAAGGCGGCCGGCGGTATTGCTACTTTGGAAGATGCGGAAAAGTTCCTCGAACTCGGGGCTGACCGACTTGGAACGAGTCGAATCGTAAAAATTGCGAAGGAAGCAGAACGGGAAGCCTGAGCCGGATCCGCACAAGGGGTATTTTCATGAAAGAATATGGTTATCTGATCAGATGCGCCATAGATATGTTAAAGTTTTCCTACGCGCCGTACAGCCGTTTTAAGGTTGGTGCGGCGCTTCTTGCGAAGAACGGAAAAGTATATGGCGGCTGTAATATCGAAAATGTTGCCTTTTCCCCATCCAACTGCGCGGAACGCACGGCTTTTTTCAGGGCAATTGCGGAAGGCGTAAAGGATTTTGACGCGATTGCGATCGTAGGGGG
>DMAZ01000252.1:0-209 GCA_003446335.1 Lachnospiraceae bacterium
CGCATCACATATTTGACTTTGATATCGTCTCTTTTTTCCACGTAGGGAATGTGGTATTCTCTGACGCTTACGCCGAATCCGATGTATGCTACGGTAATCATCTTTTTAGTCTCCTTTACACACTTATTTTGACTGTTTTCGACATGTTTTCACGCGGAAATGGTATTCCGCTCTGATTTAGCTCAAATTATACCATCTTTCTTAAACTA
>DMAZ01000252.1:275-3348 GCA_003446335.1 Lachnospiraceae bacterium
GATATGATCCTCAAAGTAAAACGTCTTCCCTATGAAGGTGAGACCATGGCAGCCGAAGGCGTATCCATGGCAGCGGGCGGCAAGGGTTCCAACCAGGCCGCCCAGGCCGCAAAACTCGGCATCCCGACTCATGTTTGAAAACACGAGAATGCGCCGGCTACTTTTCAATGTCAGAGACGTGGTCCTGATTACCGAAGAATCATGATTTCCCTTTCACGCATCCACCTGTTCGGAGATAAAAAGGCTCTTTAAAAAATTTAACGCTGTTCACGGCAGACCCTTCAGTCCGCTGTGAACAGCTTTTTTACAAATTCCGTATCATACCCGAGAAATCTCCCATCCCCGATCATATCCATCACATCTTTCAGGGATGCCCAGCGCACGGCCATGACCTCTTCTTCCTGCAGAACAATCTTACCCTGCAGATCCTCCTCACTGCTGCAGTTCATGATATCTTCCGTGGAGACAACATAAGTGTCATCGAACCGGTTCTCCATCCGCCGGCAGATGATCCGCGCATTTGCGGTCGAGAGTTCAAGACCGAGTTCCTCACGCATTTCACGTGTGACAGCATGCCGGGGCTCCTCTCCCGCCAGAACGTGTCCGCCAATCGTCAGATCCCACAGGCCCGGCCATCGGGAGACACGGTCCGAGCGCTGCTGGATCAGCATCTCTCCTCTTTTATTCATGAGACACACGTGGACGATCAGGTGATATTCTCCGGGTCTGTAAGGCTCGGCGCGAGACCTTTTAAACCCCAGCGGGCACCGGTTTTCATCATACATATCAAGATATTCCATAATTTTCCTTTCGCAGTACCGATCCATCTGATAGTTCTGTCAACGAACCACTTGACACACCTTCCGTCTTCCTTCAGAATTCCTCTTAAGGGCCAAGTCCCGCATAAAATCGTTTTCTAAAATATTTATTCGGAGGAAACACCATGCACTTTAACGGCGTCGTATTTGATTTCAACGGCACTCTTCTCTTCGACGATGCATACCACGTTGTCGCCTGGGACCGCATCGCCATGGAAGTATGCGGCCGGCATCTTACTGCGGAGCTCATGGACACCGAGTATGCCGGCTATCCCAACATCGAGATCCTTCGCCGCCTGTCCGGCGGAACACTCTCCGACGAACAGTTAAATTACTACTCCCTGCGCAAGGAAGAGCTCTACCGCGAGACCGTCCGGAACGTTCCGGGCGGTGCGAAACTCGTCCCCGGCGCGACCGAACTTTTCGACTATCTCAAAGCGCATAACATTCCCTGCGCGATCGCCACCGCCTCGATCATCCAGAACATTGAGTTCTTCGTGGAAACATTCCATCTGGACAGATGGTTCGATATGGACCACATCATCTACGACAACAATACCTATAAGAACAAAATCATGATGTTCCGGGATGCCTTCGACAGGATCGGTACGGATGAGAACATACTCATCTTTGAAGACTCCCTCTCGGGTATCACATGTGCTGCAGATGTCGGCGCCTCCATTGTTGCCATCCACAAGCAGACAATGGAGCCCCACTACAGCAGATTCCCGCAGATCATCGATATCGTGGAGGATCTGCGCGGGGCAGACCGGTATTTCCGTTAAGCCTTCACAGCACACCTAAGTTTTGTGGACCTGGCCCTCGGATTGCGGACACATTCCTCTCTCGAGGGTCTCTTTACTTCTTTCGATACAAAACTGTAGACGCCATCGCCCTGTCCGGCCTTGAAAGCCTTTTTCACCAGCCGGTCCTCCCCGGAGTGGAAAGTCAGGATACAGATACGCCCGCCCTCTCTCACCGCTCCCGGCAGCTTTTCCAGAAATTCGTAGAGAACCTCCATCTCGCTGTTCACATCGATCCTGAGTGCCTGAAACGTCCTCGCACAGGCCTTCTTGACGGCATCCTCCCGGCTGTCCTCCACTATCTTTTTAGAGGAAATCATTGTGACGGCTTTTTTCACCACCTCGCTAAGTTCCCTTGTCGTCTCGATTTTTCCGCCTGAGCGAAAGACTTTGATGATGGCTTTCGCGATCTCGGCCGCGTACGGCTCATCGGAATTTTCATAAAGCATCGATGCAATCTCATCTTCCGACAGTGCCTTCAGCCTTTCCGCTGCCGGCTCGCCCTTCGTGGGGTCAAGACGCATGTCCAGAGGCCCGTCCGTCTTATAGGAAAAGCCCCTCTCCGGGTTGTCGATCTGCATGGACGAGACTCCCAGATCAGCCAGCACGAAATCGAACGGGCCGTATTTTTCCGCCACCTCGTCGATATTGCGGAAATTCGTGCGGACCGCAGTGAAGATTTCTTCTCCGTATCCTTTCTCCTTCAAACGTTCCCGCGTCTTAACAATTTCGATCGGGTCTACATCCAGGGCATAAAGATGCCCCTTATCACCGTTCTCATTCTCTCCGCAGTGTCCTCTCAGCGCCTCCAGCATTTTCAGGCTGTGGCCGCCATATCCGAGCGTGCAGTCAAGTCCCCTCTCACCGGGGCTGATCTGCAGAAAGTCAAGAATCTCATCCACCATGATCGGGATATGCATGCCTGCCGGGGTGCTGCCCTTTGAAATGACATGCTCGATCGTGTCTTTATACTTCTCCGGATTCCGCTCTTTATATTTTTCTTCGAATCGCCGCGGATATTTGCCGCTGTAATGCGGACGGCGCCTGTGTTTTTCCTGCATAAGACCTCCCCGCGGGGAATTCCGGAACATCTGCGCGTACGACTTCTCTGCCGTCCCCGCTTTTTTCGGCAGATGCATATGCTCCTCCCCTATCATATCCGTCCCGGTCCCTACAATGCAAGCCATTCTTTGCGGCCCGGTCTTGACTCATCCCATCCTTCTACTAAAATAAAAGAGTTAGATTAACTCAATCAAACTTCCCACTTCATAATAAAGTTGCTGGCGATATCATTAAAATTCAATCGTCGCGGCTTCGTATCGCGGCCGGTACTTTGAATTTTCAAGTGCAAACGCAGAAAATTCATTAGTACCGCTGTAAGCAGAGACGGGAGCGGAAGCGTCCCGACGATGCATTTTATAATGATGAGACAGCTTCGTATATGTCATGTGG
>DMAZ01000124.1 GCA_003446335.1 Lachnospiraceae bacterium
ATCAGGCGCGAGGACAATGCAGAGCCCGGAGATGCAGAAGAAGATGTCTGAATCGGAGGGGGGAGCCTATGAATGAAAAATTTAGAAAGTGGCTCGACGGTGATATCGATATTATGGAAGATATCACGCGTACGACGAATAAGCGTGATCTGAACAGAGATGAGCTGAAAAAGCAGAAAAAAGAGATTGATGAGATCATCCTTCGCAGATCGGAGTCGCAGGAAATCATACTGGCTGAGCAGAAGGGATTTTACTTCTTTTATAATGTGATCGCAGTCATAAGCTGTGTTCTTCTGATAACGGTCCTGCTCATCTGTGTTGCCAATCTGCCTCGATTCGGACAGGAGAATGAGAGAGCTGCGATCGTTGCACAGCGATATATTGAAAAGGGCCTGGAAGAGACAGGCGCGGTCAATATTGTCTCCGGAATGATCCTTGATTACCGCGCGTTCGATACGCTGGGAGAATCTCATGTTCTGTTCACGGCTCTCATCTGTGTCATGATCCTTCTCCGAAAAGACTGGAAGAATATGTCATCGAAGTTCGAGGACTACAGTAAGATCCGTTCGGATAACTACTTTGCGACGGAAAAGGACGTCATACTGCAGAAGATCGGCTTTATTCTGGTTCCCAGCATTTTTGTCTTCGGGATCTATGTCCTTTTGAATGGTCAGAACTCCCCGGGAGGCGGATTCTCGGGAGGAGCAATTCTGGGGGCAGCGATGATCATATTTACATCCGCGTTCGGATTTGACAAGGCGGACCGGTTCTTTACACTGAAATTGTCGAGCTACGTGACATTTGTCGCGCTCTCTTTTTACAGTTTTGCCAAGGGATATGTGTTCATTACGGGAGCAAACGGTCTTGACAACCACATTCCGAAAGGAATACCGGGCGCGATCCTCTCGGGAGGCCTGATCCTTCCGCTGGATGTGGCAGTCGGTCTGGTCGTCGCCTGTACCATGTTCGGGTTCTACAGTCTTTTCCGCCGTGGGATGATCGGAGGCAACTGATCAGTCTGAAAGAACAGGGAAAGCAGACTGAAGGAACTGAAGGAAAGCAGATTTTTTTTGCAGATTGGGATACGTACTATGCTTGAAACACTGTTGATTAACTATGAGGAGGCCTGTGCCATTATTCTCTTCGGTATCGGTCTGACGATGTTACTGTTCCACCGGAACCTGATCAAAAAGCTGATCGGTATGAATATTATGGATACAGGCGTTTTCCTTTTTCTGGCCTCCATGGGTTTTATCTCAGGCCGTAAGGCGCCGATCATCACAGACGGCGTAACGAAAGTGGAAGCCTACATCAACCCGGTACCCGCAGGACTTGTCCTGACGGGCATCGTTGTCTCGGTGTCGGTCACGGCGGTCATGCTGTCTCTGACGATCCGTCTTTACAGACGGTATCATACACTGAATCTGGACGAAGTATATGTTCTGTCCAGGCACCAGACGGAGGACAGATGACGTGGATATAATAAGAAATTTTCCTCTCTTTACGATCGTACTGAGCCTGTTCTCGGGTGTTCTCTGTATGATGCTCAAAGGGAAAACGGCAAAATATTATACATTGATCTATGAATGCCTTCTGATAGTCCTCGTGAGCTGTGTTCTCTGGTATACCGTTACGACGGGGGAATCTTTTACCTATACAATGGGTGAGTTTCCGGCCCCGTGGGGCAACGAGATTCGGGCAGGTATTCTGGAGGCAACGCTCGCGCTGGGATTTCTGCTGATCATTTTCTGCAGCGTCATGGCAGGATGGAAATTCCTGGTCATAGATGTCGACGAGACCAAGATCAATCTGTACTTCACACTGATCAATCTGCTCACGGCAGCGCTCATGGCTTTGATCTGGACCAATGATATTTTCACCGGCTATGTCTTTCTTGAGATCATGACGCTGACATCATGCGGGCTCATCATTGTACGCGAGATCGGCAGGACGACCCTGGCCGCGATCCGTTATATGATCCTGAACCTTCTGGGATCCGGACTCTTTCTTCTCGGTGTAGTTCTTCTGTACGATATCACCGGACATCTTCTGATGGTGCCTATGCAGTATAATATTGCGGAATTCGCAAACTCCGATTCCGCCATGCTTCCGATCACGCTGTCACTGGGCATTCTGACGATCGGTCTGTCGATCAAGAGCGGTCTGTTCCCTTTCCAGTACTGGATGCCGGATACTTACGGATGGTCGACACCTGCCTCTGCATCGATCCTGTCGTCGATCGTCTCGAAAGCATACATTTTTCTGCTGTTCAAAATCTACTATCGCTGCATCGGAATCGAGATCTTTGAAAATCTCCCGATACGAAAGATCCTGTTCATACTGGGTATTCTCGGTATGATATTCGGTTCTGTCTCCGCCATAAGAAAGAAAAGCATAAACCGAATGGTCGCCTATTCATCCGCCGCCCAGATCGGCTACATCTATATGGGGATAGGGATCGGCGGGACCATGGGCTATACGGCAGCCATGTTCCAGATTCTCGCGCACGCTGTCACGAAATCCCTGCTTTTCCTGACGACACCGAGGCTTGCGGAAGTGTCGGGCGACAGTCTCCTGTTCCGGAATCTGCAAGGCAGCGCACACCGCGCAAAGGATGCCGGCGCCGCGTTTCTGGCAGGGTCCCTGTCTATGGTAGGCATCCCGATTTTTGCGGGATTTTCTGCCAAGCTGATGTTCGCACTGGCCGCCACGAGGTCAGACAATATGAAGATCCTGTTCCTGACCATGTCAGCTTTGGCAGTGAGTGCTGTACTGAACGCAATTTACTTTCTGCGGACGGTCATCCGAATTTATTCGGAAGGACGCGGAGGAGCGGATATATCCGCGCATATGCTCTATGAAAAGGAGAAAGGGATCCCGGGGATCGCCCATGAAACGGAGGGCGAGGAGCGCGAGGAGGAGACATTTCTTTCCAAGCTTGAATACCGGATCCCCGTTCTGATCCTTATTGCCATGAACCTGTTCATGGGGCTTTTTTCCTGGTATACGGTCGACCTCATTCAGCGGGGTCTTGATATGTTTTCATGACAAACGCGTCTGCACACAATACGGGATTTCAAGGAGTGAATCATGATACTTTTACTGACGATCTTATTTCCGATCCTTTCGGGAACGGTGATTTCCGTTCTGGATATGGAAGATAAAAAGAGACATCTATATTACGCAGCGTCCATTCTTGTCACGGACGCGCTGGCTGCGTTCGCGATGATGACAGGGAGCAGCACAAGGCTCTTCTCATTTACGGATTCGATTTCGGCTTATTTTGTTCTTGACGGAATCGGCAGATTTTTCATGATCGTGGTCATGCTGCTCTTTACGGTCACCTGCTTTTATTCCTTTGAGTATATGAAAATGGAGGAGAGGGAGAATGTCTTTTATGCATTCTATTTCGTCTGTTACGGAGCCATGCTCGCAGTCTGCGCGGCAGGCAATCTGGTCACACTTTATCTGTGTTTTGAGATGGCTACGCTCACATCCATGCCGCTCGTTCTCCATGAACTGACGAAGGATGCTGTCTCCGCGGCGTTGAAATATCTGTTCTATTCGATCGGCGGTGCGCTCCTCGGACTCCTGTCAGTCTTTTTTGTATGCTACTATTCTGCGGATGCCGGTGCATTCGTTCAGGGCGGCACGCTCGATATGGCACGAGTGGCAGGTCACGAAAAGCTCCTTCTTGCCATGATACTTGTCGGTATTGCAGGCTTCGGGACCAAGGCCGGTATGTATCCCATGCACGGATGGCTGCCGACGGCACATCCGATCGCACCGGCACCTGCCTCCGCGCTGCTCTCAGGTATCATTGCCAAAGCGGGAATCATCGCGATCATAAGGCTCGTGTATTTTTCGGTCGGTCCGGATTTTCTTCG
>DMAZ01000032.1 GCA_003446335.1 Lachnospiraceae bacterium
GCTGTATATAGTCTTCATAGACATCCTCCGGTGCAGACAGGATAGTCGTATATTCCTCGGTATCACCGACACCATATTTGGTGATCTGCTTCTGGCCCCGCCGGTAATCCAACCCCTTTTCGTCCAGGAGCTGAGTCAGCGCATGCATTTTTTCTTCCGTGAACTCTGAGACAAAGGAAGCTTCCATGGCGTAATGATTGATCTCTTCCGCGGACCTTTCCATCATGCGATCGATCGATCCTTTCATGGTAAAACCGATGCCCATCATCAGACAGCTCCCCGCGATAATGACAACGGACGTGACCACTCTGGGCAGGTCATTGACTATATTTCTCACAATGAGCCTTGCGTAGAGTCCACTCCCGTTCCCGCTCCCGGAGGTTGCCTTCCTGCGTTTTTTGACTGTGTCGGTCCCGTTCATGAGATCAATGGCAGAGCTCTTTGAGACCTGAAGCGCCGTGGCGATCGCCGCCGAGAGGAATGCCACCAGTATTTCTGCGGCAGAGATCATCAGGAAAAATCCGGGATAGAAAGCAAAGCCATCCGGCCGTACCACGAACAAACTGCCGATAAAAGTTCTCATGGCCGCCTGCAGTCCTGCAGCAAGAATAACAGAAAGACCAAGTCCCAACAGAATAGCAGAAACACCGTAGAATACATACTTGGCGATGATCTCGGAATTTGTAAAGCCGTATGCCTTCATCGTCCCAATGAGTTTTTTATCGTTATCGATGCGGATGGTGATGGTAGAGACAATAACAATGGCGCCGATGACAATGAAAAACAGGTTAAAGATCATGGCCATGCTGTGCAGAATGCTGATATCCTGCGCCAGGGCCACATGTCCGGCTTTTTCACTGCGAAGAACATATCCGTAGCCGGAGGGCATGAGGTCATCGATCTCCTTCTGAGCATCCGCGATCTTTTCGTCCGTCTCCGCCTTCTTTTCCTGATACGTCTTTTTGGCATCCGCCAGCTCCGCCCTGGCATCGTCAAGCTCTGCCTCACTGTCCGCAAGCTCCTTCTTCTTGTCTTTCAGCTCCTTTTTCTTCTTTTTCAGTTCCTTCTTCTTGTCTTTCAGTTCCTTCTTATTCTCTGCCAGCTCCTGCTTTTTCTCTTCCAGTTCTTTTTTGCCGTCTGCAAGCTTTTCCTCGCCGTCCTCCAGTTTTTTTCGGGCGGCAGCCAGTTCCTTTCGGGAACGTCTGATCTCTTTCTCCGCCTCTTCAAACTCTTCTTTTTTTTCGGAGAATTCATCAGCGGACTTGTCATAGCTCTTTTTCTGTTTCTTATATAGTTTCTTCTGTTTCTCCAGCTCTTTTTCCGCCTTTTTGATCTGACTGTCTGCTTCCGACGTGTCAAGGCCCATCTGCTTAGCCGCTTTTGCTTTCTGCTTGTTCTCCTCGATCTCTTTCTCGGCCCTGGTCAGCTCTTTCTTCGCCGCATCGAGCTGGCTCTTCGCGGCCTTCAGTTCCTTCTTCCCTTTCTTTAATTCCTTCTCGGCTGCCGCAAGCTGTTTCTCCCCGTCCTCTAATTCTTCCTCTCCCTTTCGGACCTCTTTTCTGGCCTTCTCCAGCTTTCTGGTATTATCTTCGATTTCTTCCTCAGCATCGGCAAGCTTTTTTTCCGCATCCTTCAGCTGCGCTTCCGCATCCGACAGTTTTGTTTCCGCATCCGCCAGCTGCTCCTCGGCGTCCGCGACCTGCACGTGGGCATCGTCAATTTTCCCTTGTGATTCTTCGATCTTCGCGTCAGCGTCATCAATCTCAGCCTGCGCATCGGCCAGCTTCACCCGCGCGTTTTCTTCTTCCTCGTCAAGCTTGTCCTGCGCCTTTTTCTTTAATTCGGCATCATGCAATGGGCCGATCTCCGACATTTTTTCCTTCAGCGCCTTCTTTACCGGCAGCAGCGCGGACGGGTAATCCCGGCCCAGCGAGGATATGTTTTCTGCTACATCCACATCCAGACGGACATAGGTATAATAGTCCTCCAGCTTTTCCGCATCCACGGCAGCTTCCGGCAGGTAGACACACATATCCCCTTCATTCTGGACGGACTCCGGGTGATCGGCCACAGCGGTCACCGTGAATCTCTCCGTCCTCATCAGGTCTTCGGGCAGTTCCTCATCCGTCAGAAAGATATCCACCTGATCGCCCGGCTTCAGAGAAAGCCGTTCCATCTCATCCGCTGTCAGAGCACATTCTGAAGCTGCTTCCGGCATTTTGCCGTTCTTCAGCTTTAATGTTGAAATGTCATCTGTAATCGTATAAACAGCACATTGCTTTCTGTTCTCGCCTGCCTTTATAACGGCTTCCGGAAAATAGTAACAGCCTCTCGCAGTCTTAACGCCTGGCACCTCTTCCAGTTGCGCGATCTCATCCGCGGAGAGGCCTTCTGTAGCAATCATGCCAATGTCTTCGTACGCAGTCTCTGCAAAAAAGAGTTCTCCCTTTTCCTCCAGCGCATTTCCGTAAAAATAGACGCCAAAACAGACGCCGCATCCGATCATCGTAACGACGGACATGGCGATCCAGGATACCCATGTTTTTTTAATGCTCCTGATGGCTTCCTTCCATCCGGTCTTCTTCATCTTACTTTTCTTCCTCTTTCACAGCCGGACAGGCCGCAGTAACGATCCTGTCCGGCTTCGGAACAGCTCTTTTCAGGTTTCAGGGCGATCTCTGACTCTGCTTCACGGATTCGACGCCAGCAGCACCCGGATCTTCTCCCGCATCTCCTCAAAAGGAATGCCAAGCTGCGAGGCTACAACGCCAAGCGTCATGCCCATCAGCACGCGGCGGGTCAGCGGATTGCTCAGATATTTCTTCGCCTCCGGGAACACATCCGGAAGCTTCTTCTCCACCCACGGGTATTCTCTGGCCAGATCCTTGACCTTGGTATCCGGATTGATTTTTTCGCTTTCTTCTGATTTCTCCTCCGACCTCATCAGATCCGCGATCTTTGTATTGACCGGATCCGTCGCAGCCACGATGTTTTTCAGACACTCCGTGAAGGCTTCCAGATATTCATTGATGACCTTATCGGAATAAACGCTCTTTGAATAGACGAGCAGCGGCTGAATCGTCTCCGGGAATTCATATACAAACACGACCATGTTCAGAAGCGCCACGTTATTGGTACTGATTACCTCAGCAGATCCCTGTCCGGAGACAAGACCGATCTCGGACAGTGTTCCCTGATCCGCAATCGCCGCCGTTTCATAGACAACACACATGGAATCGGACTCAAATACGTTATCCAGAGAATATGTATACTCATACGTACAATGCTCCAGGACAGCCGCGGATTGTTGTTTCATCTCTGTATAAAGATCCTGCAGTGTTTCATATTCAGAGAAGGAAATGCCCAGCGGCAGTACTGTTGCGAGCTGTCCCACGGCACGCATCTCAGAGGCATCTGTCCTGTTGTGGAATCCCCATGCGATCATGATATCGTCTTTTTCCAAACATTTGGATAGCGCCATCATAGCCGCGATCGTAAACAGACCATTTCTGGAAAGCTTGCTGATCTTTTCAAACTGCTCCGCATCTTTCACAGAGATCTGGATCGGGAAAGGTAGGGTTTCCATCAGGTTCTCATTGCTCTTCAGATCAGGGATCAGATCACGGGCCCATTCCTTCCCTCCATAAAGATTTTCAAGGAAAGCCTTATCCTCATAGTGCCGTTCGCTTTCCTGTAGTTCTTCAGTCCTGGCCAGGAAGGTACAGAATGTATCTGGCACCAGCGGTTCCCCTCGGTAAGCTCTGGCAATATTCGCGAACAGCGCCTGATACCCCATACCGTCGATCACAATATGATGCGGGTTAAAGAAGAGGTAAACATGTGCTTCCGTCCGGATCAATCTGACTTCAAAGAGTGTATGTCCCACCAGGGGATGCAACCCGACCAGAGTCGGCCGCAGGGCCTGGAACTGTTCTTCGCTCATTTCCTCCAGCCTGATCACAGGACATCTCTCCGGCACATAGCGCAGTACCGGCAGATCTTCCTCGCCGAATTCGATAATCATGGAGAAGGCAGGATGGTTCCGTGCGACCTGATTCAGGACTGTCTCAAATTTTTCCGCGGAAGACAGATCGTCTGTAACAAAGATCTGAGGCAGGTTGAACATGGTCTTCTTGGGATTATAAAGCTGACGGTCAAACATATCCATCTGTACAGCCGTCATTTTCAGCGGGCGCTTTCTGGCCTCCGCCTCATATTCCTCCGCAGAGATGCCTGACTGTTTCCGACGGTTCTCTTCATAGATGGCTGCGATCTTTTCCGGCGTACGTCCCTTAAAAACATCCATGGCATTCAGGTCTTCAATACCTGTCTCCGCGAGAACGCTCATAGATGCGAGGGAATCTCCGCCGATATCATAGAAATCATCATAAATACTGACCTTCTTCAGATCCAGCACCTTTTCCATCGCCTGACATATTTTTTTCTCAACATCATTTCTCGGAGGAACATACGCTCCGGCCGATGTCGGATCCGGCGCCTTCAGCGCCCTCTTGTTTATCTTGCCGTTGGGCAGGACAGGGATTTCATCCAGTTTAATAAAATACGCCGGCATCATATAGTAGGGCAGATTTTCAGAGAGCTTTTCTCTTGCCGCTGCTACATCGATCGGCATATCTGCCCTATAAAAGAGACACAGGAAAGAACGCTTTGCATCAATAAATCCCTTGACGATGCACTGGTCAATGGGAAGAACTCTTTTTGCCACCACCTCGATTTCCGAGGGTTCCACACGATTTCCGTTGATCTTGACCATATCATTGATGCGTCCGGTCAGCACGAGCTGCCCATTCTCATCAAACCGCCCCAGGTCTCCGGTATGATACAGTCCGCCCCTCTTTACCTCGGCCGTTTCCTCCGGCAGACCAATGTATTCTCTGAAGAAAGGATTATTGAAGCAGATCTCCCCTTCTTCTCCGGGCGCCGTCTCGTTGCCCATCTCATCCAGAAGCTTCAGCCCGAGCCCGGGAATATTCGGCGTGCCGACAGGGCAGATGTCATATTTCTTGTCCAGCATGAATTCGGTGACCGTAAAGGCACTCTCACTCATGGTGTAGGTATTAATAAGGACAATATCTCCCGGGTCGATCCCTCCCGCCGGCTCGCTTCCAGTGATAACGACCTTCAGATAAGGGCCGAAATCCGTACCGGCTGACCGAAGAAGGGACGGTGTCAGGAAGGCGCAGTTGATCTTATTCTCCAGGAAATACATTTTCAGCCTGATCGGATTCTTGATGGTCTCATAAGGCAGAATGTACATCACCAGGCCGGTACTGAAGGATACCAGTGCGATCTTTATGGACGCAACAAAACTGAAAGGGGCGATGTGAGCTATATGATAGCTGTCGCTGACTTCGAACTGATTTTTCGCGATGCCGCACATCAGATTCATCTTCAGTGTGCCATATTCATGCAGAACGCCCTTGGGCTTTCCGGTACTGCCGGAAGTATAGACCGCAAAGGCTGCATCATGAATATCCGCGGTGTCGAATCCATACAGCGGATCTATTTCCATGATTTCCTGCCATACATCAATATCGATGACCGTCTTTACGCCAGCGTCTTTTTTAATAAATTCGATCCGTTCCGGTGGATAGTTTGTTTCCACCATAATAAAAGCTGCACCGGCCTTCCATACGCCCAGCATGGCGATCATTCCGGCGGCGCCCCTCGGCAGGTCGATCATCACCATGTCTTCCCGGCCTACGGACTGCTGTTTCAGCCAGGCTCTCACCCGCGCCGACAGCTCATCGACGTTTCTTCTTGTGAATACCTTTGAGGCATCAGCGCCGTCAACGATCACGGCGGCATCCGGCTTCTCATAGACCAACTTTGTCCAAATTGAAAGAATATCAGGGATTGCGTCGAACGTTCTGGTATCCATCAGGGTTTCCTCCTAGCTCTCTGCTTGTCATTGACTGTCATTGATTGCCATTATCTGTCGTTGTCTGTCATTTTGATAATACCATAACCACATGTCATTTTCCACACAAATTTTCTGATGTTTATTCGATGCGACGCATGACGCATGACAAAAGCTCCGCCGACTTGCGCTTGATATCATTTCTACGCACTCAATATGTCTTGAGACACCATTATGAATGTCAACAGTATTGGCGAAATTACCTACCAGAGCGCGTTCCCCCGAAAAAGTCTACTGTTTCTCTTTGGTCGAACACTTCTACAAGCTGGAATTTGCCTGTATCATAGATTATCGG
>DMAZ01000131.1 GCA_003446335.1 Lachnospiraceae bacterium
GAGGCCAGAAAAATAGATTCCGGCAGGCTCGATTCCTATGTGGAGGAGGCGACGCTTTACTATCGGACGGGTGATTATGACAGCGCGATCGAGACTGCGGATAAAGCACTCGGCGATTCCACTCTCGGCGGCAAAGACGACGATCGGATGCGGGCGGATCTCTATTATGTGATGGGAGATGCCTACCTGGAGAAGGAGGATTATGCCAATGCCTCCCCGGCCCTTGAGAAAGCCATCGATCTTTACGACGGCAACAATCTGTATTATCGCGATTTCGCCGTAAGTCTCGCAAGGGCACAGTATCTTGACAAGGCGGAGGAAGTTCTCTCCCAGGCTGTAGAGGAAAATCTTGAGCAGGATTCCGTGGAGTACTGCGAGGCGGAGATCGCATTTGCAAGAAGAGAATTCGACAGTGCCTCCGGGAAATTCCGCTCCGTGCTCGAGGGGAGCGACGACATCGAGCTGGTCACGAGATCGATCCTCATGCTCTCGCGCTGCTACGGTGAGCAGGGCGACATTGACAGCAGGATCTCTTTCCTCGATGAGCAGGTCAGGACCGCCGATCCGTCCATTCAGATGAGACTTATTCAGGAACTCGGCGATTCCTGGGTCATGAAGGCCAGAGTTGACAGTGACAAGGCTCCGGACTGCTATACCCGCGCGCTGGAACAGTACAGGCGTCTCTATGATAACGGAAGACGGACGATCGTCCTTCTTGAAAATATTTCTGTCTGCTGCCAGAATTCGGGCAGATTTGATGAGGCGCTCGAGACGGCGAACGAGATGATCGATCTTTATCCGGACAATTATCTGGGATATGTCAGAAAAGCGTTCGTCCTCGTTGATATTGAGAACAGAAAGAATGCTTCGGAGAGGGATTACAGAGAATTTCAGGAAGTATTCAACAAGGCACAGGAACTCTCGAGAAATTCCGGTGACGAGACTTCCGAGGATATGGCGAATCTGATCGAGACCTATAACAGTGTTGTGGAAGGAGGCTGGCTGTCATGAATACAGGGATGATTCTAATGATCTGCGGCGGTGTCCTGACCGGAGTCGGGATCCTGATGGCGATTTCGGAGGTCATACTTGCACCGAAGCGGAAGGAAGACATCTACCGGAGAATGCGGGAAAAGTACTGATCAGGCAAAAAAGTTCATTCATACCGATTCGGGTGCCGTTCGTCGGAAAAATGCACAGGATCCGGTGCAGATGATATTATCTATACAACAAAACAAAAACAGATGACATGACAGGGAGGAAGAAGATATGTCAGAGTTTAGCGTAAAATCAGCGGAACTGAGAAATAAGGCAAATATGCTCAGCCAGTATAATGTTAAATTTAAGACCGAGAAAGACAATCTTGTGAGTGCGGAACAGACGCTCATGAAAGGCTTCGAGGGAGATGCGGCAGTCACATTCGATACGGAATTCAAGGCTTTTGAAGCAAGGATGGAGAATTTTAAAAGTGTCATCGATGAGTATGTGGCAAGACTCAATGAGGAAGCTGCAGCTTATGAAAAGGCCGACCAGGAAGCCAGAATGGCCGCTGAAACAAAGTAAGCGATAAAGGCACGATCTTATTTAGCACGTTAACAGCAGATTTTGAATAAGGAGATAATATCATGGCAGATTTATTAAAAGTATCACCACAGGAACTCAGGAACGCGTCTCAGGCCTTTACAACAGGCAGTACCAATATCAAGGGCATCACAGACAGCATGCTGGCGATCGCGAACGAACTGAAAAGCGTGTGGACCGGCGAAGCATCCGCAAGCTACTGCGCAAAGCTGAATGACCTGGGCTCCGGCATGACAACGATGAACAACAAGATCAACAAGCAGGCCGAGAATCTTATGACGATGGCCGGTATCTATGAGAGCGCTGAGAATAACAATGTTCAGATCGCCGGAGAGCTTCGAAAGGAAGAGTTCGTATAAGGTTCGGGCATGAAACAGAGACTTCCCGCATGTGACATCTGAAGAGCCTTAAGAGATGTGGGAAGTTTTTGTATATGATATAGAGGGGAACTATGAGCATCGTTTTATCGATTTATAAGAAGTCAAGTGCTTTCCGGGAAGTAGTCCTGGCGGATCAGGGGGCCGGGGAGATGCAGATACTTCTGGACCGGCATCTGTTCCACCTGAATCAGGATATAAAACTGAAGTTGGAAAAAGGGGAAGATTACTGGATCCTGAAGGCTGACGATTACCTTATCCACCAGAAAAAGAGTGATAGTTATTTTCATGAGACCGCCATCTGTGACGGTCTCAATGTCAATATTGTAAGAGGGCGGGACAATGTCACGATTCTTGCTTATAAAAATGACAACCCTTTTGAGACCTACAGAAAATATCCGCTGAATCCGAATCAGGTCATTACGATCGGGCATGATAAAGAGAATACGATCTGTTATCGGCTTGAAAACTACGTCTCCCACAGACCGCACTGCGTGATCGAGCAAAGGGGAGGACAGGCCTTTCTTATTGACTCGTCCACGAACGGAACGTACGTGAACTATGTCCGCGTACAGCCGGGACCGGAAAATCAGGTCCGCCTGAAAGTGGGCGACAGTATCCGGATTTTTCAGCTGAATATCATTTATCTGGGAAATATGATCGCTGTGCGCGCGAGGGAAGGTGCGGTCATAAGCATGGGCGCTCTCAGCGAGGAACAGATCGGTTACAGGGCGGCTGATATCCGTCCTTCCTCTGTTGCGGCGGTGCAGGAGTTCCATCGCGCTCCCCGTGTTCTCCCGCAGCTCAACACGGATAAGATCGAGATCGAGGCTCCCCCTGTCATTCAGGAGAGTATGCAGATGCCGCTCCTTTCAACGATAGGACCGGCCTTTACAATGGCGATCCCCATGCTGATATCCGGCGGGTTCACCGTCTGGGCATCCAGGCAGACCGGCAATTCCACAAGTCTGTTCATGTACACAGGTATCATTATGGCTCTGGCCTCCGCATGCATCGGTGTGATGTGGGCCCTGATCAATATGCGGAACCAGAAAAAGCGCATGGAGGAATATGAGAACAAGCGTCAGGATAAATACAGGGAATATCTCGCAGGAATATGGGACAGACTGGAGTCGGACCGCGAGCAGAACCGCCTGATCCTGAATCGATGCTATGTAGATGCGATGACCTGCTGCGAGATGGATGCGCGCTCCGAAAATCTCTGGAACCGGAATTTTACCCACAATGATTTTATGAGCTACCGCATCGGCATCGGAGCGATTGATTTTCAGGAGGAGATCATCGTGCCGAAAGAGCGGTTCACGATGCTAAGCGATGAACTGTCGGAGCAGCCCCGCGTGATCCGGGAGACGTTCAGTACTCTCCGGGATGTGCCGGTGCTTCTTGACCTGAGGAAGGAACATATCGTAGGTATTGTCGGCAGGAGGAGCAGGAGGGAATCCGTCGAGACGGTCCGGAGCCTGATCGCTCAGATCGTGACGGCCAACTGTTATACCGATGTAAAACTGGCCCTTGTCTATGATGAGAACGATGACGTGGACCGGGAAGCATGGGATTTCATGAAATGGTTCCCGCATGTGTGGTCTGAAGACAGAAAGAGCAGATATATCGCGACGAATCAGGATGAGATGGGAGATATTTTCTTCGAAATGTCCCAGGTATTCCGTCACCGCATAGAGGAAGAGCGTTACAGTAATAATCAGGTCGCAAGACCGCAGTATATTCTGATCGTCAGCAATCCGAGACTGATCGAGGGATCCATTATTTCCACCTATATTTTCGAGAGGAAGAAGGATGTCGGTCTGTCGACCGTCTTCCTTTCCGATGTGCGGCGAAATCTTCCGAACGAGTGTGAGTGTATTCTGGATTGTGAGACCGGCATCATAAGCCATACCGGTGACACCGCGGGAAAAGATATCACCGTTCAACTGGATTCGGTCAGTCCGGAACGTATCCTTGCGCTGGCCAAAGTCCTCGGCAACATCCGCGTGACAGAAGGCGGCGATGAAGGAGAAATTCCCTCGATGCTTTCGTTCTTCGATATGTATGATATCTCGGCGCCTGAGCAGCTTCAGGCCGTTGACAGATGGAGACACGCGGATCCGACTGCTTCGCTCAGAGCACTGGTCGGATACAAGTCCGGCAACCGTCCCTGCTATCTGGATCTGAATGAAAAGTATCATGGTCCGCACGGCCTTGTCGCCGGTACGACAGGTTCCGGAAAGTCGGAGACTCTGCAGACATACATTCTGTCTCTGGCATCCTGCTTCAGTCCGGAAGATGTAGGTTTCTTTATCATCGATTATAAAGGCGGCGGAATGGCGAACCTGTTCCGGAACCTGCCTCATATGATCGGGTCCATTTCCAACCTTTCCGGAAATCAGGTGAGAAGAGCGATGGTCTCCATCAACAGTGAGATTACGCGAAGACAGAGGCTTTTCAATGAGTATGGCGTGAATAAGATCGACGCTTATACTGCCATGTTCAAAAACAGAGAGGCAGCGGAGCCGCTTCCGCACCTTCTTATTATCATCGATGAGTTCGCGGAGATGAAGAGAGAGCAGCCTGACTTCATGAGAGAACTGATTTCTGTTGCGCAGGTAGGCCGAAGCCTTGGTGTGCATCTGATCCTTGCCACACAGAGGCCGGGCGGTGCCGTTGATGGCAACATCTGGGCCAATTCCCGGTTCAAACTCTGCCTTCGCGTGCAGAACAGAGAAGATTCAATGGAAATGCTTCATAAACCGGACGCCGCGTTCCTGACCCAGACCGGGCGATGCTACCTGCAGGTAGGCACGGATGAAGTGTATGATCTTTTCCAGTCCGGCTGGTCCGGTGCCGCCTATGACAGAGAACTGGGCGGCAGAAGTACGCTCATCGCGCAGATGCTCTCTGCGACCGGAAAAGTCGACCTGGTCGGAAACAGCGCGCGCATGCGTCTCAAGGAGAAAAAGCAGCACCAGTGGGTACGTGAACTGATTGAAATACTGGAGAGGACAGAGAGAGACCTGCATGTGGATATCTATTCGAAATCATTCAGTTTCCTCTCTCAGGCGGAGTTCTCAGAGACGTTCTATGAATCTGTACAGAATCGTCATCCCGAATTCGAGAAGAGCCGGTTCAACAGCATGCGGATCGATGACTTTATAAAGGTCTATAAAGACGTAAAGCATACCGGCGCAGGGGAGGATATCGCTGCAGAGGTCATAGAGAGGGCAATGGAATGGAGAATTCATCTGCCGGAGCTCAAACCCATAACACAGCTTGAGACGATCGTGGACTATCTCCAGAAGGCTGCGAAGGCGGCCGGCATAAGGCAGGTCCGGAAGCTCTGGCTGCCTCCGCTCACGGATCATCTGTATCTGTCCGATCTGAAGACCTATGCGGATAATACATTTGACGGCGTCAAGTGGCCGGAAGTGCCGGGTCGTTTCCAGCTGCAGGCGGTCGTCGGTTACGGAGACGCGCCGGAGAATCAGGCACAGATGGATGTCGGCATCGATTTCGCCAACGGAATGAATCATCTGGTATGCGGTATTATCAATTCGGGCAAATCAACATTTGCCCAGACCGCCGTCTACTCTCTCTGTACGACGTATTCACCGCTGCTCCTGAACATCTATATGATTGATTTCAGCGCGCAGATGCTCACCGTCTTCGACGGCCTTCCCCATGTGGGCGGTATCATTACCGAGGCTGATCTGGAGACAGATCGAATTACAAAGTTCTTTATCCTGATCAGCAAGATCATGAAGGAGAGAAAGGAGCTGCTCAGAGAGCACGGGACGAATTATACGGATTATATCAACCACAATGGCTGGACGCTTCCTGCAATCCTGATCGTTATTGATAATTACGGAGGGTTCCGGGAGAAGACACAGCAGAGTTATGATACTCAGATCATGCAGATCGTGAAGGAAGGAATCGGCTACGGCATCTTCCTGATGATCACCGGCAATTCCATAGGCATGAATGATGTACCGACAAGACTTGCCGACAGTATCAAGACAGGAATCTGTCTGGAAATGAACGAGGCGTATGACTATACGACCGTCCTTCGCTGCGGCAGACCGGAAGTGCTTCCCGACGCGGGCGTCCGCGGCAGAGGTCTGATCTGGAATAATGAAAATGTAATCGAGTTCCAGACAGCTCTGGCAGCGGATTCTGAGGACGGAGCGGAGAGAAATGATATGATCCGTGAAAAGGTCAGGGTCATGCGTGAGGTATGGATGGGACCGACGGCACGTCAGATCCCGAGCATACCGGAGAAGCCGGTACGGGAAGAGTTCGTTATGATGCCGAAATACCGTGAGATCCGGGAGAACGGAAGATATCTTGCGGTCGGCTATAACTACGAGGATGCGGATGTCTTCGCGTTCGACCTTCTTAAGAACTATCTGTTCCTGGTGACCGG
>DMAZ01000178.1:0-417 GCA_003446335.1 Lachnospiraceae bacterium
GACACGGAAGGAAATGTGACGGAGGTCGCCATCGGCGACACCAACGATGCGGTCAACTCCCTGTATGCCTATAAAGATGGGGATAGTACCAGAATATACTCTGTCATGGCATCTATTAAGACGGCAATTTCGAAGCAGCTGCCGGATCTTGAGGCGGCGGTGGACTCTTCGGGAGAAGAGATTTCGAAGGCAGACGACGGATACAGATGAAGATGTCAGCTTAATAGTTTCTCTTAAAAGAAGAAAGAAGCGGTTTCTCTCAGAAGAGACCGCTTTTTTTCAGTTCGGTAGTGCTGAAAAGTGGGGAATAGAGTAAAATAGATGAGAGCAGTAAGGTATGGCAATTTATGAGGAGGAATAGTATGTACAGAATGGGTACCGGTTATGATGTCCACAGGCTTGTCGAGGGAAGAAAAC
>DMAZ01000178.1:469-2540 GCA_003446335.1 Lachnospiraceae bacterium
GCTTGTCGAGGGAAGAAAACTGATCATGGGAGGTGTTGAGATTCCGCATGAGACCGGACTTCTCGGACACTCTGACGCGGATGTCCTCCTTCATGCGATCATGGATGCGCTTCTCGGAGCTGCAGCGCTCGGAGATATCGGGCTGCACTTTCCGGATACGGCCGAGGAATACAGGGGCGCGGATTCCAGAGTGCTGCTCGCCCGCGTGGGTGAGATGCTGCGTGAGAGGGGATACAGCATTTGCAACATTGATGCGACAATTATTGCCCAGGCTCCGAAGATGCGTCCTCATATCGACCGGATGCGTGCAAATATTGCGGAAACACTGGGAATTGCCTGCGACCGCGTAAATGTGAAAGCTACAACGGAGGAAAAGCTTGGCTTTACGGGCCAGAAACTGGGAATCTCCGCTCAGGCTGTATGCTGTATTGAAGACTGAACGGACCTCTCAGAGTGAAGCGGGCGTTCCCGATTTAGTTACACTGACTTGACAAAAGTGTGAGTTTTGATAGACTGATTGATAGTATGCATTTTCGGAGGATCCGGAAATGCAAAAGACATGAAGACGGGGGAATGATTATGACGTGGCTTAAAGATCTCAAGGAAAACTATGAAGTCTATAAAGAGAGAGACCCTGCCATCCGGACATACTGGGATGTGCTTCTCTACCCCTGTTATCATGTGATGCGGGCCCACAGGAAAGCTCATAAACTGTGGGAGGAAGGAAAATATTTCGAAGCCAGACTTATTTCTCAGCGGGCAGCAAGAAAGACCGGTATAGAGATCCATCCCGGAGCAACGATCGGGAAAGGGTTTTTTATCGATCACGGAACCGGTGTCGTCATCGGAGAGACCTGTGAGATCGGGGACAATGTCACGCTGTATCAGGGTGTTACACTGGGCGGTACCGGAAAGGAACAGGGAAAGCGTCATCCGACCCTTGAGGACGGTGTGATGGTCTCGGCAGGCGCCAAAGTGCTCGGATCCATCCGGATCGGCGCGAACTCCAAGATCGGCGCAGGGTCCGTGGTCCTGAAAGATGTCCCTCCGAACTGCACGGTCGTCGGTGTTCCGGGACGTGTTGTGCGCATGAAGAATAAGGTCGTTCCCCGCGAGACCATTGACCAGACGAATCTTCCGGATCCGATCCTTCAGGATATGCAGGTGCTGAAAAGAGTCAATAATGAACTTATAAACCGCATGATTTCCATCGAGGAGGAAGTGCGCAGACTCCGCGCCGAAAAAGGCGGCATGATGAGCGACGGTGAAAGACTGTGTGAAGCGCCGCATCTCAGGGAGAAACATGATGTTGAGATCCGGCCGGAGGAGCGGGAGTACGAGGAAGTACAGGACTGCGTTTTCGGAGATAATATCTGAGCTTTACTGATTGCAGGAAGGAGAATACCATGAAGATTTTTAATACGCTTACAATGCATAAGGAGGAATTCGTTCCGCTTGTTCCGGGAAAGGTCAGTATGTATGTATGCGGTCCGACCGTCTATAATCTGATCCATATCGGCAACGCGAGACCGATGATCGTGTTCGATACCGTTCGCAGGTATCTTGAGCATAAGGGCTATGAAGTGAATTACGTCTCCAATTTTACGGATGTGGATGACAAGATCATTAAGGCGGCCAATGATGAAGGCGTTGATCCGTCTGTTATTTCCGAACGCTATATCGAGGAATGCAGGAAGGATATGGAGGGCATGAATGTCCGTCCGGCTACCGTCCACCCGAAAGCGACAGAAGAAATTCCTTATATGATCGATATGATCGATACTCTGATCCACAAAGGAAATGCCTACTCCAAGAACGGGACGGTCTACTTCCGTACAAGAAGCTTCGGGGGGTACGGAAAGCTTTCCGGCAAGAATCTCGATGACCTTCGCTCCGGTTTCCGTGACCTGAAAGTCTCGGGAGAGGAAGAAAAGGAAGATCCGCTCGATTTCGTTCTCTGGAAGCCCAAAAAAGAGGGGGAACCTTCCTGGAAGTCTCCGTGGTGTGACGGACGACCGGGATGGCACATCGAATGCTCGGTCATGTCCAAAAGGTATCTGGGGGAACAGAT
>DMAZ01000209.1 GCA_003446335.1 Lachnospiraceae bacterium
CAGCCAGATACGGAGGTCAATATGTATTGCTCGAACTGCGGTGCCGAAATAAATGACAACGTTTCGTACTGCCCCTACTGCGGAGTCATGAATGTACGCGCCGCCGAAAACGAATATATGGAAAAGCTCGAAGATATCCGCGAAGATACCGAACAGCTCAAAGATGTGTCCGAACATCAGACCAGAGCCGGTATCAGACATGCCGGCAGAAAGACTTTCATCGTCCTTCTGATCGTCACAGCTGTCGTTGCAGGCTTTTTTATGCTCAGTCGGTTCCTGGAAGGGCAGCTGAGGCATGACAGTGCAAATCGTGTACAGAAAGAACTCGAATTCAAGGAAAAGTATTTCGCGAAGCTCGATGAATACTACGCGGCCGGTGATGACGCGGCAACGGCAGAGTATATGTCCGAAATCATCTCGGAAGAAGGCTCCTCCATCCTGAACAGGTGGAAACACTACACATACATGCAGTATTACAACGACTACCGATTTGTTCAGAGCGTTTCCGGCATGGAGATAAATGATCATTTCCGGAAATATGACTACGCTGACATTCTGTACGCCGGAATCGAGCTGATCTATGAAACGGGATCCTACTACGCGAAAGAAATGTCGGCGGAGGAAAAGGCAAAGGTGAAAAAGATGCAGGGTGAGGCGGAGGAAACATTTGCCGAATACCTCTCCCTCAACAGGTCCGATCTCGACGAAGCGTATGAATATGCCGTAAGCAGCGACGGGTATCTTTCCGTGTCACGGGTCCGCGAGTGGGCCGGGAATAATGAGAGGTTTTAACATGAAATGTCCGAATTGCGGTGCACCGCTCAAAATGGAAGACAAATTCTGCACCTACTGCGGTGCCCCGAACACGCTGGCCATGAAACATCAGGCGGATATGGAGCACTATCAGAAAGAATTTGCGGAAACACAGGAAGAAGTCATTAAGACCAGCCGCAGAGCAGGATCCCTCACGGGATTCCTCGCCGCGCTCATCATTCTAATCGTTCTGAACATCGCTGCCACGATTATGTGCAGCCGCACCTGGGACATCAAGAATGACCGCAGGAACGCCTATGCGGAAAGTCATCTCGACGATTACCGGGAGGCGATCCAAAAGATGATCGATGAGCAGGATTATCTGGCTCTTCGGCCCTTCTATTCCAGCAACCGGCTCTCGGGGTCCGATGCTCTGACCGAGTATGAGGCAATCGTCCGCTATGCCGGAAATCTGAATGAACTGTTCCGCTGTCTGTGCGGTACGGATCTGTACAGCAACCCTCTGTCGAAAGACAGGATCGACCGGACCGCGACGTATCTGGCGGAAGATATCATTGCCCTTTATGATGATCCGCGTGCCAGTTATTTCGATGAGGAAGCCGTCACGGATGAAAAGCTTTCCGTTATCGCGGATATACGAAAGCAGGCGGAAGCCATGCTCATGACCTACGCCAACTTTACGCAGGAAGAGGCAGACGATCTGAAAAATATGTCAAAGACCAGGATAAAGGAACTTCTGGTAACGAATCTGACGAAGATATCGGAGGAAGCTCAGGAGGCCATGGCGGAGGACTCCGCCGCGACAGGGGCGGCTTCGAATGCTGAAGGAGCGGACGGCTCCGCCGCAGATAAAAGTACCGACAGCCAGTCGGTCGAAGCCTTTCTGGAGGAGATCATCGGAGGGGAAAATATATGAATCGAAAGAAGAATGTGAAAAGGCCGGGGAAGAAGGGAATCGGCATCGGAGGTGTGATCCTCACGATCATTATTGTGTTCCTCTCTCTGACCCTCGTCGGTCAGTGTATATACTTTTTCTCGGAAATCAGAGAGGAAATCCCTTCCTATTACGCGGATGAAGATGATTATGTGCGCCACGCCGCCTACGAAGACTATAATCAGATCCTCAGCGATACGTTAGACGACAGCATCCTCGGACACAGCCACACAGCCCGCGAGGATGAGATCCGCGCTCTCGGTTACTATTATGAGGCCGCGGCACTTTATAACGCCTACAGGACCGTGAACGACAATGACTCCGCCGCAAAACAGAAAGCACGCATGGAGCGTTATAAGCAGGCGGCCGGAAGCTATGGATCGGAAACAGCCCGGATCGACGAAATATTCGGGATCACGGGCTGAGTCAGGTTTCATATTATAATAGGGTCGCCAAAAGTCAATTACGGATTGTTCCGTGCTTTCGCACTCCCACAATCCTGTCCTACATTCGCAATTCGCGGGACCTCTCCCCCACTTCCTGCTCATGTGGGGCGTGCCCCAGGTATCATTCTTCCCACTCGAGCAAGCTTGGTGTCAGAATGATACCTGGGGCACTGTAATCATATTATAATACATTCATCGAAGACTTACGTCTCTCACGAACCCCAGTTCCGTCGCCGACGGCAGCCCATATGCACTGTCGGCTGACGTCACCGCACGGATAATCGCCTCGCTCAGCACCTCCGCTCCGAGGGAGCCGACCAGATCCTGATCTGCGCTCACATCACCGACAGAGACTGCGTAGATGCTGTCGCCGTCCGCGGAAGTATGGACCGGATTGATCGACCTTGCATAACCGTCATGTCCCATCCCGGCGATTTTGCAGAGCTGGGATTTGTTGAAATCGGCATTTGTAATAATCACTGCGATCGTCGTGTTGCCGGTGAATTTGTTATCAACGGCCTCAATCGAGGCACTCATGGCTTCCATCGTGCTCGAAAGTCCTGCTTTGTCCTCGCTGAGAAGACCCGCGATCTGGTTCCCGGTCTTCCAGTCATAGATATCGCCGAGCGCGTT
>DMAZ01000192.1 GCA_003446335.1 Lachnospiraceae bacterium
TCCTTGTCTTCCTGCATATCCTTATCATATGCGAGCGGAATCCCTTTCATGACAGTAAGCATCGTCGTGAGAGCTCCGTAGACACGTCCCGTTTTACCTCTGATCAGCTCAGCAATATCCGGATTCTTCTTCTGAGGCATGATACTGCTTCCTGTCGCATAAGTATCATCCAGCTCAATGAACCTGTATTCGTTCGAATTCCAGATTATTATTTCTTCTGAAAGTCTTGAAAGATGCATCATGATCGTAGACAGGGCACTGACATACTCAATGACATAATCCCGGTCAGACACACCGTCCATGGAGTTGGCACACGGCCTGTCGAATCCCAGCAGTCCGGCTGTATATTCCCTGTCAAGGGCATAAGTCGTTCCCGCCAGAGCACCGCTTCCGAGAGGACATTCATTCATGCGTTCACGAATAGAAAGAATCCTCTCCGTATCGCGGCGGAACATCTCAAAATATGCTCCCATATGGTGTGCCAGAGTGACCGGCTGCGCTTTCTGCAGATGGGTAAATCCGGGCATATAGGTATGAGCATGATCCTTCATGATACTGTAAATTGTATAAAGCAGTTCCTTTAAAAGTTCTTTCGTCTCATCAATCTCATCACGGATATATAGTCTCATGTCGAGGGCGACCTGATCATTGCGGCTTCTTCCTGTATGAAGTTTCTTTCCGGCAGCTCCGATCCGCTCTGTCAGAACGGCCTCGACGAAAGAATGGATATCTTCATACTCGTTTGAGATTTTCAGTGTTCCTGCAAGAACATCATTCTCGATCGAGTCAAGCCCTGTAAGAATCAGATCTCGCTCTTCTTCTGTGAGGATCCTCTGCTTCGCAAGCATACGGACATGCGCCCGTGAACCACGTACATCCTGTCTGAAAAACTTCTGATCAAAACCGATCGACTGGTTGAAGTTGTACACCAGCTGATCTGTCTCTTTGGTAAAACGTCCGCCCCATAACTGAGCCATAAACACTCTCCTGCCTGAAAATAAAACGATCTCTTCATCGCGGGATTGTATCCACGATGAAGACGGGTGTCACTTTACGCGCGTATCTAATGACTAAAGTCACGAGTACTGCGCGATAAAAAATAAAAATAACGAATCAAGTTTAGCACAAACACAGATTATTGAAAAGGCATAATTCTAAGAAAGAACCTGACCCGAAGTGCAATTCTTTCAGCGTACGGAATAAACACAACCGCAATAATCCTGACGGTAAAGCCCGTATTCTCTGGACAATTCTATGGACCGCAGGTAGCCGTTCCTCTTCTTGAAATCGGAAGGCAGCCATTTCACACCGTATTCGGAAGCCAGTTCCGCCCCGATCTGATTGAGCTTCTCCGCATTCTTGAGCGGGCTGATCGTAAGAGTCGTCGTAAAATAATCAAAACCGTTCTCGGCCGCTATTCTTGCTGTCTCCCTGAGCCTTAACGCATAACATCGGAAACAACGTTCTCCTCCCTCCGGGAAATCCTCCAGACCGGCAGCGATCTCAAAGAATTTTTCCGGCTCATAATTTCCCCTGTAAAATGCAACCGGATGCAAATGCGGCTGCTCTTCAATAAGTCTTGCCAGCTCTGTCTCCCTCTTCCTGTATTCCTCTTCATCCGTTATATTCGGATTATAATAAAAATCGGTGATCCTGAAATGTGAAGACAGATATTCCAGACAGTAAGAACTGCAGGGTGCACAGCAGCTGTGCAGAAAGAGGGTCGGTATAATACCGTCCCTCTCATTTTCTCTTATTATTTTCTCCAGCTCTTTCTGATAATTTACTTTATTAGCCATCGACCTGACCTGTGTACTTTCTGTAGCCGGTGGTCATGTCCACAAGATTCCCCGGCTGTTCTCCGTTCATATATTTTTTCAGATTGGAAACAGCAATATCTACAATTCTCTCATAAGTCAGGTGCAGATGATAGGCACCTGAAACATGCGGAGTAAGAATCAGATTCGGACAATCCCAGAGAGGATTATCTTTTGGAAGCGGTTCGGGGTCGGTGACATCCAGACAGGCTCCGCCGATTGTGTGGTCCATAAGGGCCTCTGCCAGTGCAGGCTGATCGAACAGAGAGCCGCGTCCGACATTTGCAATGATCGCCGTCGATTTCATTGCGGCGATCCTTTCCGCGTGGAACAGCTTATTGGTCTCAGCCGTGGCCGGGAGACAGCATGCGATAAAATCTGCCTCAGGAAGGTATCGGTCAATATCTTCCATGGTCCCCGACTCACACATGAAAGGTGCAGGGGCGACTTTATGCCTGCGGATACCGATCACACGGCTGCCTAAAGCTGCCATACGGCTCCCGAATTCCGAACCGATATCACCTGCTCCGATCACGAGTGTCGTGGAACCGTATATTCCCAGTACATTTCCTTCATCTTTCCAGAGATGTTTTTTTCGGTTACATTCATACCTGTTGATTTTCTTGATCAGTGTCAGGACGCATGCAAGCATATGCTCCGCGATCGCCACACCGTAGGCGCCCGTTGAATTACAGAGCAGTGTGCTCTCATGAAGAATTCCGGGCAGGCAGTACGTATTGGCACCTGCGGAATTCAGCTGCAGAAGTCTGAGCCGCGGTGAGGCCTTTATCATCTCAGGCGGAACATTTCCGATAATGATATCAGAAGAAGCAACATCACTTTCCGTCACCTCATCTGCCGCAATATAGCGGAACTCTGAGCCTTCGGACACATCCTTGAAACGTGCTCTCACTGCTTCATCAGCCGGTATTGTAACTAATATGACCATATAAACCTCCAAAAAATACAAGTATACCTCTTTATAAAATGACATTGATTTGATAAGATATTTTACCAAATAATCTCATTTTGGATACTATAGCCAAAGATTATACACCTAATCAAAAAAAATAGGAAGGAAAAACATATGGATATAATTTCTCACGCGAGAGACGTTTTTGCAAATGACCACTATGCCACGGATGTGACCGGGATCGTCATTGAAGACTGCTGTGAAAATCACTCTCTGGTCTCCCTCAGACTGGACGAGCGCCACAGGAATGCAGTCGGTGAAGTGATGGGAGCTGTCTATTATACTTTGGTCGACTTTTCGTTTGCGGTCGCCTCCAATTACGACCGGCCGATGACGGTCACTCTGCAAAGTTCCATCACCTATATGAGCTCCTGCCGCGGCAACATCCTGTACGCCGAAGCCAACTGCACGAAAGAAGGCGGACGCACCTGCTTTTATGATATCTGTATCACGGATGATCTCGGGAACTTTGTCGCCAAAGCAACGACGACAGGTTATAAAATGAACCCGCGTTTCCCGCATGATGCGGAACACAGAAATGATGATCCGTTCAGAGAACAGATTTATCTGTATGAACACGCAAAACACGGTTAATAAATATTTGTTATAAAAGAAAAAGGAGCTGTCGCATTAAGCATTA
>DMAZ01000055.1 GCA_003446335.1 Lachnospiraceae bacterium
GGGGCGGCATGGCACTGCAGACAGCATGTGTGGATACGCGTATCAAAGCGACTGTGATCTCTACCATGTATGATATGTCACGCGTTGCCGGAAATGGTTATTTTGATGGTGCCGACAGCAAAGAAGCACGTAAGGCGGCACGGGAGTCCGTCAATGCCCAGAGGACGGAAGATTATAGAAACGGAAGCTATAAAAGAGCAGGCGGCGTGGTAGACCCGCTTCCTGAGGACGCACCTTTCTTCGTGAAGGACTACTATGATTACTACAAAACAGAACGCGGCTATCATCCCAGGTCCCTTAATTCCAATGACGGCTGGACGGTCAATACACAGACTTCTCTCATGAATATGCGTCTGTTCACTTATGCTGATGAGATTGACAGCGCTGTGCTGATGATTCACGGTGAAAAGGCTCATTCCTGCTATCTGAGCCGTGACACTTTCCGGCTTTTGAAGGGTGATAATAAAGAACTGATGATCATTCCCGGGGCAGTCCATACCGATCTGTATGACCGGAAGGACATCATCCCCTTTGAAAAGATCCGGCATTTCTTTGAGGAATATCTGAAATAAGATCTGTTGTTTTGATGTCCCTGGAGGAATTATATAGGAGTGAAGCAAAATGAAGACGATCGGCATTATGCTGGCAATTTCGATATTGATGCTGTCCGGATGCCGTCCGCAGGCCGCCATCCCTGCGGAATCACAGGGGACTGCGTCTCAAATGGAGAATCCCGAGGAAGATAGAGAAACAGCAATGCCGTCAGAATCCATGACGGATACGGAAACCATGCCTGTGGAAGAAAGCAGCACTGTGAGTGAGGAGAGCGTCGAAATGGCAGATACTATGAGGTTAATGATAGGGGAAAAGGAAGTACCCGTAACATGGGAAGACAATCCGTCGGTCGATGCGCTGCGGACACTTTGTCCTCTCACGATTCAAATGTCCATGTACGGAGGGTTCGAGCAGGTCGGTGCGCTTGGACAGAACATCGTTCGGGATGATAAGCAAACCACCACGAACTACGGTGACATAGTTCTCTATTCCGGGAATCAGATCGTGATTTTTTACGGCTCGAACTCCTGGGCTTATACAAAGCTGGGCCATGTTGATCTGTCGCAGCAGGATATGCGTGACCTGCTCGGCGGAGGGGATGTCAGCATCACACTGCAATAACGAGAATGTGCGGGTGATAGTGCGTGGAAATTGTACCGGTGAAAAAAGTAAGAGTAGAGGAAAGCTTGTGCCGACCTCTACTTTCTTTTTGCTTGAATCTACATGCAGTTCCTGCCGCTCCGCTCCGGTCCCGTATTTCCTGAAATATAACGGGCATTGAACTCCATATTGACCTGCCTGAGTTCTTTTTTGCCGCTTATATATTCATCATACATCTTGATGAGTCCCGGGCTGCATCCGTCGCAGGCTCCGTCAATATTACCGATAGCTTCCGCCACAATGCGTTCTCTTTCCTCACGGGTAGTATCTTTGATCAGAATAGATGCCATACTTATTTCCTCCCTGCAGAATGATCCATATATCATCTGAATTAAGAAGCCGGTGTTTTTTATAGGGCCTGACCCGGCTTGATTAACCGTACCGATCTGCCGGTCGAACCTTATTTTGATGATTTTATCATAATTGATAGTCGATCTTCGGTCAATATATGCATTCTTTATCTGCTATATCAGCGGCAGAACAGTACCTGCTGGCGATCGCATACCGGATGTTCATTACGAAGCAAAATGGCAGTCAGGAATATAATTAAACTACTTTATGATGCCATTTCCGAGGTTGAACTTTTGGGGGGGTCGCTTTAAAATTATTAATACAGGAACCTTGTTATGGCAGAAGATGTCCCGGAAATACTGCATCTTGAAAGAGGTGAAATTGTGTCAGAACCCCAGATCAGCCCTCAGCGCCTTCGCACGCTGTATGTCATGAAAATACTGCTTCGATATTCCGATGAGGACCACACGCTCTCATCAAAAGATATTCTGCGACATCTGAAAGACTACGGCGTTACCGCCGACCGCAAATCGGTCTACACGGATATTGCCATTCTGAACAAATCCGGAATGGATATCGAGACCATCCCGAATGTCGGATACTATGTTAATTCCAGAGAGTTCGAGCTGCCGGAACTGAAACTGCTCGTGGATGCCGTTCAGTCATCAAAGTTCATTACAGAAAAATCATCCAGGACTCTGATTAAAAAACTGGAAGGGTTGACCAGCAAGATGAACGGTGACCAGCTCCAGCGGCAGGTATTTATCAGAAATAGATTGAAAGCGGAGAATACCGCTATCTATTATAATATCGATAAGATTCATGCGGCACTCTCCCAGAATGTGCAGGTCTCTTTCAAATACTGTGAATGGACGATCAAGAAGCGTCTGCAGGTGAAGAAAGACGGAGCTTTGTACATAGCAAGCCCCTGGGCACTCACCTGGGATGATGAGAACTATTATCTTGTGGGCTGTATAAAAACAGATGATAAAATCGAGGTCAGACATTTCCGGGTCGACAAGATGAAAAATCTTGACCTGCTTGAAGAGAAACGCTTCGGAAAAGATGTGTTCGAAGACTTTGATCTGGCGGCATTTGCAAAAAAAACGTTCGGTATGTATGGCGGTCCGGATTATCTTGTCACGCTGAACTGTGACAACAGGCTCGTCGGCGTGATCATTGATCGTTTCGGGAAGGAAGTACCTATTCTTCCGCTGGAAGAGAGCCGGTTCGAGACCAAGGTCCTTGTGTCAGTCAGTCCGCAGTTCTTTGGCTGGGTGACCGGAATCGGGAACGGGATGCGGATCAGCGGACCTGCAACTGTCGTTCAGAGCTATCGGAAATACCTGCAGGAGATCATGGATCAGTATGGCTCGTAATGATTGATTATCTACATCCGTTAAATTATAATAATTTATTATGATAAAGTGTTCCTGATAACTGTAATCGCGCAAGCGATTGCCTTGATTTCAAATTCTCAGGGCTGTCTGAAAAGACAGTTCGAAAATGAAAGGAGAATATGGTAATGATCTACGATTATACGATTACGACAAGAAAAGGTGAACAACTGAACCTGTCTGACTACAGAGGAAAAGTCATTATGGTGGTAAATACGGCGACCGGCTGCGGTTTTACACCGCAATATGCTCCCATTGAACAGCTGTATAAAGACTATCATGACCAGGGACTGGAGATTCTTGATATTCCGTGCAATCAGTTCGGAGGACAGGCTCCCGGTACGGATGATGAAATTCATGAATTCTGTACGCTGCATTTTAATACGACCTTTCCTCAGATGAAGAAAGCCGAGGTAAATGGTGAGAATGAGCTGCCGCTTTACACTTATCTGAAATCGCAGAAAGGCTTCGAAGGATTCGGACCGCATCCATATAAAGAACTGCTGGAGAAGATGTTCGCGCAGGCAGATCCGGAGTGGGACAAAAAACCGGACATCAAGTGGAACTTCACAAAGTTCATTATCGATCGTGACGGTGCGGTCGTTGCCAGGTTCGAGCCGACGGCAGATATGGCTGATGTGGAGGCATGTATAAAAGAGTTGCTGTAAAATCAGATCTTTCGAATCGAGGAGCGACTATTTATGAACCCTCATGCTACACACAGAAATCGTCTGTTGTTCTGTCTGCTTCCGATACTTTTTATCCTTTTGACCTGTGGCTGTCAGAACAGCAAAAGTACGGTTGCCGATGCTTCTTCGGAGTATATTGAAATTCCTTCGGAGTACACTTTGATCAAAAGAGCTGAACCCGCTTCAGACGATGAAAGCAGTGATACTTATAGAGAATTTGACAGCAGGATGACAGAAGCATTGGGCAGCAGAACTGAAAAGATTTGTGTTTCAAATCATATGCCTCCCACATGGGAGTATCTGGAATCTCTGGAATACGGGACTTTCTGGGTAAAAAATATTTCTTATACGCAGCAATACGGAATGCTGAAAGGAGATACCGAGAAGGACTTTTATTATTTTTGTGAATTCTCTTATTATGATGATTCAATAAGCGATATCGCCAGGATGAAAGCAGAAATCGATGCTGAGACGGATCGTATTCTGTCGGAGGTACCTGACAGCGAAGACAAATGGGTCATCATCAAGAGTGTCCATGACAGCCTGTGCAGACTGGTTCAGTATGATCATTCTCTGGAACTCCCCCATACCCATGACCTTTACGGCGCTCTGGTGAATCATCAGGCAGTATGCAGCGGATACGCGTCTGCCCTGCGTCATGTACTGACCAGGCTCGGCATCTATACGCCTATCTCCGTCTCCGAAACACATGCCTGGAACCACTGCGGAGTGATGTCATATGATACATATGTCGATGTCACCTGGGATGATACCGATCTTAACGATGCAAACGGCAATCCCTATATCCTGTATGATTACTTATTCATCAAACGTGAAGAGATAACAGAGATTGAAGGTCATGATATCTTCTCCGGAGATCCCTATATAAATTATGTAGATGAAGAGATCCCCTATAATTATTATGCACATGAAGGATATCTTCTGGATACATATGATAGGGATCGAATCATTCAAATATTCATGAACCAGCTTGAATCGGGGAGCAATTGTCTGAGAGTGCGCTTTTCTGACAAAGATGCTTATGAGCAGGCTAAGTGCTGGACCGGCGATGATCGTTCCGAACTTTATGATATCTTTTCTGCCATTGGTTATCAAGACAGATACTATCTTTGGAATAATGATGATCTCAATACATACACGATAGGGATGTATGCTCCGGAATGAAGACAGGTTCATTTCGGATTTCACACCTGAAAAGTAAGAAGGGGATGGATTGTTATGTTCTGTGCGAATTGCGGCAGGCAGATCGATGAAAAGGCGAAATATTGCCCGTACTGCGGTGCTCAGGTGACACGGTTTGAAGGGAATGGGAACTTCGGTCAGCCCTATGTTCCTCCGCCCGTCATGCCGATGGTCAGTGAGAAGAAAAAGCCCGATGGAAAGAAAACGGCAGCCATTCTGCTGGCGGTTCTCCTCTTTGTTGGCTGTGCACTGCTTATCACATTCATCTTCCTTCGGAGAGACAGGAAAGATTATCGGTACTATCTGGATCTTGGCAATAAGTATTTGGCTGAAATGAAGTATGATGAGGCTGTCAGTGCCTTCACGAAGGCCATTGCCATTGAACCGAAAGCCGCGGAGGCATATGAAGGACGTGCGGACGCATATGTGAATCTGCAGGAGTATGACCTTGCCAGGGTCGATTACGAGAATGTCATCGAGTATGCTCCGGAGCGCGAGCATGAGATCCGGGTAAAACTGGATGATCTGCCTAATGCCGACAATCAGGGGCCGGAGGAAGAGACGGTTTCAAATGCCTCTCCTCCCGAAAACAGGGACACGCCGGAAGAGACAGCTGCCGGTTCGACCATCCCGGTCCTGAAG
>DMAZ01000023.1 GCA_003446335.1 Lachnospiraceae bacterium
CTCGCAGTTAATGACATAATAGCGCAGGTCGTAAGGTGAAGGGCGCTCACTCTCTCTTAAATTATGCTGGGATATTTTTTCTCCCGTCTGCCGATAATATTCAAGTGCTCTTATAACGCGTTTTACATTATTCGGATGTATGTTCTTCGCCGATTCCGGATCGACCAGTTCAAGCTCACGGAAAAGAGCCATGTTCCCGTTCTTTTCAACGTAGGCCGTCAGCTTCCTGCGATATTCCATGTCTGCGCCGGAATCGGTGAAATCTATATCTCTTGTGACTGCCTGAATATAAAATCCGGTACCTCCGCAAAGTACCGGGATTTTTCCCCGGCTTTGAATATCTTTCACATGCTCCCTGGCCTCCATGGCATATCGGACCACATCAAATTCTTCTGTAGGATCGGCAACATCAATCATATAATGCGGAACGCCCATCATTTCTTCGAGAGTGATCTTGGCAGAACCTATATCCATATATCGGTAGACCTGCATGGAGTCGGCGGATATGACTTCCCCGCCGATCTTCCTTGACAGTTCCACGGCTATTTCACTTTTTCCGGAAGCGGTCGGACCTGCGATGACAACGAGCATATTGTTTGCTTCAGACATGGTAAACCTCATTTTCGGTATATAAATACCGGCTGCAATATACGGATCCTGTACATCACACGATCCGCTTAAATCTTTTTTCAATATCCTTTTCCGTGAAAGAAATGATCGTCGGTCTGCCGTGCGGACAATGGTACGGGTCCTCACATCGAAACAGTTCGTCGATAAGCGCTTCTGCTTCGGCAAATGAAAGTCGGTCTCCCCCTTTCACCGCTGCCTTGCAGGCTTCCGTCGCTACACGGTGCTCATATATCCCGAGCTTCCTGGGATCTGTACTGATCTCCAGATGATCAAGCATATTGAGAAACAGTTTTTCGGAACCCAGCGCACTCATATGATACGGAACGGCACTGATTTTAATATCGTTCCCACCGAAAGATTCGATTTCAAAGCCCGCCTTCGTAAAAGCCGGCATATACTCGGCAATAAGTGCCTGTCCGATACTGTCCAGGTTTATAATGAGCGGGGGACTGATCTGCTGACTGGTCACTGCGCTGTTTTCATACTCTTTCATGAATCTTGTGAAGAGAACTTTTTCGTGTGCCGCATGCTGATCGATCATATAAAGTTTATTTCCATATTCCACGATCCAGTAAGTCCTGAACGCACAGCCTATGATCCTTCGGTTCGGTCTGGCCTCCGGGGACAGGAAAGACGGATCCATGTTAAGAAGAGTCTGCTGTTCATAATGATTCCCATCTGTGACCGACTTTTCCGGCCGGTTCCCGGTCATTGCCTCTGCGTTCTGCCTTTCCGGCCGGTTCCCGGGCATTACCTCTGCAGCCTGCCTTTCCGGTCGTTCCCCGGGCATTGCTTCTGTTGTCTGACTTTCCGGCTGATCCTTGGTACCTGCACCCCCGGCATTCTCTCTTACAGGAAGCCGTTCTCCGTTCGAGTGAATCATTTCAAGAGCTCTGTCGCCAACAGGCAACGGAGCAGGACCGTTTTTCATGTAATCCGTACGGCCGTCCCGCTCCCGCATCGCATTTTTCTCGAATGGTTCCGGGGCGGCATATTTCTCCACTCTCTTTTCCGGCCTGACCGGTCTTTCGGGAGGATTGAGCGATGATCTGATGATCATATCCTGATGATAAAGGGCGTTCCTTACACATTCCGCGACACTCTGCATCACCTTTCTCTCATCCGAGAATCGAACATCCATCTTCGTCGGATGGACATTCACATCGACCAGACTGCCGTCCACGGTGATCGTCAGGCAGGTGAACGGATACTGATGCTGCATGAGCTTGTTGCCGTATCCTTCTTCGATGCCGAGAGAAACGACCCGGCTCTTCACATATCTCCCGTTCACATAATAATTTTCAAAGTTCCTGTTCCCGCGGGAGACAGATGGCTTGGCGATAAAACCGTTTATCCGCACCCCTTCCTGATCGTAATCGACCGGAATCAGCTGCGATGACAGTTCCCTCCCGTAAATATGATAAATGGCATCTTTTACATTCCCGCTTCCGGTCGTATGCATACGACTCGTACCGTTTACAATAAATTCGAATCCTATGTCAGGATTTGAGAGGGCGAGCTGCTCGACATAAGCACCCACATGGGCCGCTTCCGTCATGGCTGTCTTCAGGAACTTGGCTCTTGCGGGCGTGTTGTAAAAAATATCCCGGACTACGATCGTCGTTCCGTCAGGCGCGCCGATCTCCTCACACAGCTTTTCCCTGCCGCCCTCGACAACATATCGTACAGCCGTAATTTCATCGCTGACTTTCGTGATCAGCTCGACCCTGCTGACGGCGGCGATGCTGGACAAGGCCTCTCCCCTGAATCCGAGAGACAGGATAGAATTCAGATCTTCTACCTTATTGATCTTGGACGTGGCGTGGCGCATGAAGGCGAGACGTATATCGTCGGCCGGTATGCCATTTCCGTCATCGCTTACCCTTATCATCGTTATGCCGCCATTTTTTATCTCGACCGTTATGTGGGAAGCTCCCGCGTCAATGGCGTTCTCTGTCAGTTCCTTGACAATTGATGCAGGCCGTTCTACAACTTCGCCTGCCGCGATTTTATCGATTGTATTCTGATCCAGGATATGTATTGTACTCATTTATGAACCTCTTTGGCATCAGGAATTTTTCCACCGATTCTTCAGTTTATTCTGCATCCTGTAAAGTTCGTTCAGAGCGTCGATCGGTGTCATGGTCTGAAGATCCAGATCATTCAGTTCTCTGATGATCTCGGTATCCGGAACGGTATCAAAAAGAGACATCTGGGAGAGGTCTACTTCATCATAGTGGACACTCTTCGCCTTTACACGCGGCTGGCCGGCAATATTTTCAATTGCAGCGGTAATGTCCGCATTTGACAATTCTCCCAGGAGCTGCTGTGCCCTGGACAGGACTGCCTCCGGAACTCCGGCCAGTCTTGCCACCTGAATACCATAGCTCTTATCCGCACCGCCTTTGACGATTTTTCTCAGGAAAACTATGCCATCACCCTTTTCCTTGACGGCAATGCAGTAATTATTGACGCCCTCCAGCTTTCCTTCCAATTCGGTCAGCTCGTGATAATGCGTGGCGAACAATGTCTTTGCACCGATAATTTTCCGGTCCGCAATATACTCGATCACTGCCCATGCGATAGACAGTCCGTCAAATGTAGAGGTGCCCCGGCCGATTTCGTCAAGAATGAGCAGCGATCTGGCAGTCGCGCTGCGCAATATATTGGCAACTTCGGTCATCTCCACCATGAAAGTGCTCTGTCCGCTCGCCAGATCATCCGACGCTCCGACCCGGGTGAAGATTCTGTCTACGATACCGATCTTCGCGGATTTCGCGGGAACAAAGCTCCCGATCTGGGCCATAAGGACGATCAGAGCGGTCTGCCTCATATAGGTTGATTTACCGGCCATATTCGGACCGGTAATAACGGATATTCTGCGCTTTTTATTATCCAGAAGCGTATCATTCGGGACAAATGCCTCATTCTCGATCATTCGTTCCACAACAGGATGCCTGCCTGCCTTGATATCGATCACACCGTCAGTGGTCATCTTCGGTCTGACATAATGATTCTTTCTGGCAACTTCGGACAGGGAAGCCAGGACGTCGATCTCCGCAATGATCCTCGCGGCGGTCTGTATCCTGACAATATTTCTGCCGATTTCATCCCTGACTTCACTGTACAGTTCATACTCAAGAGAATTCAGCTTATCCTCCGCGCCCAGGATCTTGTCTTCCAGCTCCTTCAGGCGGGGCATGGTATATCTCTCACCGCCGACCAGTGTCTGCTTTCTTGTATAGGTATCCGGCACCATGTTTTTAAAAGAGTTGGATACCTCGATCACATAACCGAACACACGGTTGTACTTTACTTTGAGTGTATGTATACCTGTTTTTTTCCGCTCGCCTGCCTCCAGCTCGGCCAGCCA
>DMAZ01000172.1 GCA_003446335.1 Lachnospiraceae bacterium
TACATCTTCATCATATCCTGCATACGGCGGTTCTCCTCGGAGAGCGTCATGACTGCGGCGACATCATCGTCCTTCATATTCTGGACCTTGACATCCAGCTTCTCGTTCTCAAGATTCTTGCGGAAAGTTTCTGTCAGGGAATCGATGTCCTCCTTTCTGACTTCTTCTTCTCCCAGGAAGTCGTCCGCAACTTCAGAGTCGATCCGGGCAAACTTCAGCTTCTCATTCCTCTGCTCAAGCTGTGTGATGAACGGCTGGTCGATATTATGTTTCAGAATAACAGCATCCTTGCCGTTCTTTCTGAACATTCCGATATACTGAGCCTGCTGGACCTCGTCGGTGACATAGAATACGGTCGCTTTCTCCGGCTCTTTTTCCTCTTCCGGCTCCGACTCTATTGTCTCACCTGTAGCTGTATCGATCACTTCCTGCTCAATGCTCTCTTCGGCAGCATTCTCTTCGGAAGAATCAGCCTCCTTCTTTTCAGCCTCTTCTGCTGCAAGTTTGTTCTTTTCGACATACTCCTTAAGCGTCAGATACTTATCATCAAGATCCTTGAAAAGCATGTAATCCATCATCTTGTCAGCGAATTTCACATCGCGCACGCATCCATACTTGATGAACGGAGAAATATCATCCCAGTATTTCTCATAGTCCTCCCTCTGTGTCTTACACATTCCGGAGAGCTTGTCCGCGACTTTCTTACTGATATAATCGCAGATCTTCTTTACCGTGCCATCATTCTGCAGCGCGGAACGGGAAACATTCAGCGGAAGATCCGGGCAGTCGATCACGCCCTTCATTGTCATCAGGAATTCCGGAATGACTTCCTTAATGTTGTCCGCAATAAATACCTGATTGTTGTAAAGTTTGATCTGAGATTCCAGCGCGTCGTATTCCGTATTGATCTTCGGGAAATAGAGAATGCCTCGAAGGTTGAACGGATATTCCGTTCTCAGATGGATCCAGAACAAAGGCTCCTTATAGTCATTAAAGACTTTCCGATAGAACTCTTTATAGTCCTCATCCTTGCATTCGCTCGCCATTCTGGTCCAGAGAGGATTCGTATCATTGATCGGAAGCTTCTCGGGCTTAACTTCCGGTTCCGGAGCCTCCTCGCCTTTCTCCTCTGCCTCTGCTTTGGCTTTGGCATTCCTCTCGTTCCTTCTTGCGTCCTCTTCTTCCTCACGCTTTTTCGCGCCTGCGCTTACATCCTCGAGGAAAATCGGGATTGGCATAAAGGAACAGTATTTCTGAAGGATCTCACGTACACGGAACTCATTACAGAACTCGTAGGAATCATCATTCAGATACAATGTGATTTCCGTTCCGATCCCCTGCTTGTTTCCTTCTTCGATCGTATAATCGGACTGGCCGTCGCTCTCCCAGTGGACCGGTTTCTCACCATCCAGATAGCTCAATGTGTCAATATGTACTTCATCCGCGACCATGAATGCAGAATAAAATCCCAGACCGAAATGGCCTATAATCTGATCCTGGTCTGTCTTGCCTTCGTACTTCTTGAGGAACTCGGAAGCACCGGAGAATGCGATCTGAGTGATATATTTCTCGACTTCGTCATAGGTCATACCGATGCCGTTATCGATGAACTTCAGTGTCTTCTCATCCGGGTTCACGACAACATGCACCTGGTATTTGTAATCCTCTTCCGGTCTGAACTCGCCGACTCCTTCAAGCTTTTTCAGCTTTGTGATCGCGTCACAGGCATTTGCGACCTGTTCACGAATAAAAATATCATGATCCGAATAGAGCCATTTCTTAATGATCGGCAGCATGTTCTCGCTGTTGATTGATAGCTTTCCTGTTTTTGCCATGTTTTATCACCTCTTTATCAGTATCTGCTTTTAGCATCGCATTTTTCACTTTGCATAAGACATAATAAGACCGAAAAACAAAAAAGTCAAGAAAAATCAGCACTCAACCGAGGTGAGTGCTGATTTATGTGCCACTATTCATTTTTTGAGCTTCGATCAGCCCTTCCCTTCCACCAGCCTTCTTACCAGCTCTGCATAAAACATGTTTCCATATCGATACCGATAACCGCCATTGTATTTAATTGCAACACCGTTATAGTAATTGGTCTTAGCTCCCCCGGAGCGCTGCTTCGCAAATTCCTCCGCGATCTCGATTGACTCAACACCACCGTTCTCAGCTACAAAATCTACGTAATCTATACCATAATTATAAGCCTGAACAGCCGTCAGCTCATCACATCCGAGTGCCTCTGCCCTTCCCAGCGTCTCGGCCAGATAAGCACATCCCTGCCGGATGGATTCATCTGTATCAAGCGTGTTAGGAGCCAGTCCCAACGATTCCGAGGACTGCATTACATCCTTTCCGCTTCCTCCGGACTCGACCTGCATAATTGCCAGAAGATAATCCACATAATCCGGAATCCCGGCTTCGGCCGCGTACTTTTCGACTTCCGGTCTGAAGCTTTCTACCTGAGGGGAAATCCTAGTCATATTTTTTCTGCCGAATATTCCCAGACAGACGATCGTAAAAGTACAGAAAAGAAGAACTGCCATCACAGCAAGAATCAGAATTTTTCTTTTCCTTCCCATGGAAGCAGTCTTCGCCCTTTTTCGTCTCCCGGTCGGGGATTTTCGGCTACTTTTCTTTTTATTTTCCATATACCCACTTATTTTACAGTCAGGATTTTTTCTCTTACCAGTTTTTCTTCGATCACTCTCAAATCAGGAGTTCTTAGAGACGTTCCGTTGATGCAGCCTGCGCAAAACGGTATATCCCGGATCAGCCTGTCTCTCAGGATACTATCCCCTGAAAAAACGTAAAAAGCCGCCAGTTTTCCCTCTTTCTTCAGATGATTCCACAAGCTCTCATCGCCGCCATACCCTATGACAGGCATCTTTTCCGGTGCTTCCATGCCGGTCTTTCTGCGGTGCCATTTATTGAAATTCTTTACAAATTTTTCTCTCAGGACATCAGGTACCAGAACGATTTCCGGAGCTATCTCCGAGAGCCCCGAGGACTTCTTCCAGGCAAATACTACCTTTTCGGCATTTTTATCGATCTCCGCCAAAGCATCAAAAACCGCCACCGCTCTTCCGATCTTATCGTCCTTTGATACCACAGAATAATCAAATCCTCCGAGGACCAGGTCGGGATCCGACATACTGCATTCTTCCCCCTCATAATAAATCCTCCCATAGTCCGCGGGAACACACTTGTTCGTTATATCTGTAAGGAAAGCAGCTGTTGACGTCTCTCTTCCCCGAAAACGAAATACCGTACAGTTTCCAAGCGCCAGGGACATCATATACACTCCAAAAGAATGAAGGAACGGCATGCGTCGATCCGGATCGATCATGACCAGCCCACACGGCTCGTAATAGGTACGGCCCATGGAAATAATATAGGGAGCCTTCGGAACTTCCCAGGATGATCTGAGCGCATTTTTCGCCTTCCCGGCAGCAAGTTTTAAAGGACGCTCAATCAGCGAGCAGTAATACAGCATGCACTCCGGTTTAATGATTCCGAGATCCAACGCAAGGTAGGCAAGAATATCATCCTTCTTGTCCGTCACGGCATTAAGACAGGCATTTAACACTTCATGCCTGAACTCTCCGTCCCTGCTGTCTCCGTTGTCATAAAATTCACGAAATCCCATTCCCACACCTCCTGAGACCGGATCCATTTTCCGAAAAGAACGCGCGTGCAACAGTACTTATACGTTTACGATCAGATACCTGCCTGACGGAAGCGGAAATATCTCGGATGCGTCTTCGATCTCCTCATCGGACATTCCA
>DMAZ01000009.1 GCA_003446335.1 Lachnospiraceae bacterium
AATATCCGCTACGGCAAGCTCGATGCGACGGATGAGGAGGTCTACGCGGCGGCCCGCCTGGCCAATGCGGACGGCTTTATAAGGCGTCTGCCGGATGGCTACCAGACCATGCTGCACGGCGACGGCGCCAATCTCTCACAGGGCCAGCGCCAGCTGCTGGCCATTGCCAGGGCGGCTATCGCCGATCCGCCGGTTCTGATTCTCGACGAGGCGACGTCCTCCATCGACTCCCGCACAGAGCGTATCGTGCAGGATGGCATGGATAAGCTCATGAAGGGCAGGACCACCTTTGTCATCGCCCACAGGCTCTCGACCGTCCGGAATTCGGACTGCATTATGGTCCTGGAGCAGGGCAGGATTATCGAGAGAGGAACCCACGACGAGCTGATCGCCATGAAGGGGAAATACTATCAGCTGTACACAGGACTTGCGGTGAGCAGCTGAAGAAAAACGCAGGCGCATCGCGCCTGCGTTTTTCTAAATAGGAAAATAAAAAGAGGAAGTCGTTCGACTTCCTCTTTGTTCTCTGGAAGGTACAGGGCTCGAACCTGCGACCTTTCACACGTCAAGCGAATGCTCTCCCAGCTGAGCTAACCTTCCATATCATGATTGCCTTGACGTGCAACATAGCGAATTATAACAGATAAGATTTCATATATCAAGTGGTTTTTTAAAATCTGTTCGAAAAGTTATAGCGTTGAAGTGAAAAGTTATAGCCTTGCTGACCGCTTCATGATAAGATGTTAAGGAAATGTTAACAAAGGATTTCATAAAATTTCAAGAAAAAAGCAGAACAGAGTTGCAAACATTTTAAATTAGAATATAATGCATTTTGTAAAGACATAAATGAGAGAAGGGAAAAGGGGTCGATGAATGTACTGAATGTACCTTCCATAGTCGCAATCATCATAATCGTGCTTGCGGCACTCTGCATTCTCGCTGTGAGACCGTATAGTGCAAGGAAGGATCGAATGAAGGTCTTTGCGGAACAGTTCATTGCCCACAGAGGCCTGCACGATAATAAATCGGATGCTCCCGAGAACTCAATGCGCGCTTATGAGAAGGCTGCGGATAAAGGGTATGGCATCGAACTCGACGTGCGGATGACCAGAGACTGTCAGATCGTCTGTTTTCATGACCCGAGCCTTATGCGTGCAACGCATTCACTGGGGAGGGTCGAGGATAAGAGTCTCAGAGAACTCCTGGAACTGAAACTTTTCGACTCGGAAGAGCGCATCCCGATTTTCTGGGAGGTCCTGCATAACATTGATGGCAGAGTTCCCCTGATCATTGAGATAAAGGCAGAGAGGGGGGCCGATATCGACCAGCTCTGCAGGGAAGTCGTGTTCTGTCTGGACTCCTACGAGGGAACAACATGCATTGAGTCGTTTCACCCGGGGGTCGTCAACTGGTTCAGAAAGAACCACCCTTCTTACCTCAGAGGCCAGCTGTCCACACGATTTAAGGATGAAGGTATCTTCAGCTACTTTCTGACAGCCTGTTTTTTTAACTTTATTACCAGACCTGACTTTATCGCTTACGATATAAAGTACATGTATACTATGCCCTATTATATTCTGCGCAGGCTGTGGGGAGCTACCGGTGTTGCCTGGACCTGTAAGAGCGATGAAGATATCGAGATTGCGCGGGATATGTTCGATGTTTACATATTTGACAGCTTCATCCCGGGAAAAGAACTGGTCAGGGCAATGGAGACGAGGAAGGCAGCTGCGGAAGGAGTTGCGATGGAAGGCGTAGTCAGAAAACATGTTTACGTTGAAGGCCGTGTCCAGGGTGTCGGGTTCCGCTACCACGCCACGTATATAGCCCAGAGGAACGGGGTTTCCGGATGGGTGAGAAATCTGTATGACGGACGGGTGGAGATGGAAGTGCAGGGAACGCCTGAACAGATCGATGCTTTGTTCGAAGGTCTGAAAAGACAGAAATATATTCATATAACCGGACTTGAGATGAATGATATTCCGGTGGATCCGAGGTCATACGAAATGAAAGTGAAGTACTGATTCAGGGAGGATGCTGATGGACTTGCTGAGAAAAAGAGCAATAGGGAGTAAAGTATGGGCGTTTTTAGCGGAACAGAATATTCCGCAGATGTTCCCGTTCCTTCTGTATCTGGTAGGCTATATGTTGGTATTTCGTTATCTTGAGACGATTCCCAGAACGGGTTATGTGGATGTGAGTTCGAATCTGGATACAATGATACCGTTCTGTGAGATTTTTATTGTACCTTACTTATCCTGGTTCCTGTTCCAGGCAGTCTGGGTCGTTCTGGTCTTTATCATAGACAGGAAGACTTACAACCAGCTTACGACAATGCTTATGATCGGCATGACCGTGTTCCTGATCGTTTCCGCTTTGGTACCGACAAGGGTCAGTCTTCGCCCGTATTTTATTTCGAGAAATAATATTTTTGTTCAAATGTGCCTTCTTCTCTGGAAAGTAGATACACCGACAAATGTATGGCCGAGTATCCACGTTTTTAACACGACAGCGCTCATGATGACGCTGTTCACATCGGATAACAGTTTCCTGAAGAAAAAGGCGGTCCGGATCGCAGTCGTTTTCTGGTGCGGGATGATCATTCTTTCCACTATGTTCGTCAAGCAGCATTCCATGGGAGATGTGCTTTCGGCGCTCATTCTGAATGGTATTTCTTATGTGGTCATTTATCAGGAGGGCGTGTTCTTCCGATTCGAGAGACTGGGCAGACGGAGAAGCCTGGTCAAGAATCTGGATAAGTCATAAGAATAAAAAAGAGAAAACAAAAAGGAACGCGAACAACCGCGTTCCTTTTTTATGGACGATGCAGGGCTCGAACCTGTAACCCCTCACACGTGAAGCGAGTGCTCTCCCATTGAGCTAATCGTCCTTTTCGTACGTGACATATTATAGCACTGACAAAAAAGGGGTGCAAGGGAATATGAAAATAAAATTTGCGGATATGGAGATCATGATGTATAGTTAGGTCGTACAGATCCGCTTAGCTGAGCGGACATTTTTGCGGTTCATGAAGTATGTTCCATGCCGCAGCGCGTCAATGAAAGAGGAATGAACACGGAGGAAGGTTATGAAGATCGGATTC
>DMAZ01000190.1:0-2455 GCA_003446335.1 Lachnospiraceae bacterium
TGACATGATATGAAAAAACTGATGAATTCGGCATACATGCTGACCGGGCTCATTCTGTGTGCCCTGGCAGCTGTATGCCTTCTCTTTTCTCCACGTAAACTGACGTATCTTGAATACCGGATGAGTTTTGATATTCACCCGGTGACCGTCGACTGGCAGGGGCAGAAAGCGGAGGCTCTGTCTGCAGCCGATGAGAACGGGAAGCCCTTCTATGAGATCCTGGATAATATAACCGTACAGATCGAGCCGGGACGTCCGATTCCTGTGGCTGCCCACCTTATTGACGGGTCCGGAAAAGTTCTGTGCGGTCTCGGTGCGGATATTATTGCGGATGCATCAGGTACTGCCGAAAGCGGACCGGAGACTGGGAACGGTGCAGGCGCATCGAAAGGAGATGCCCCTGCTTTTTCCGCTGTTCTTTTCCATATACCTTTTCTTAAGAGACCTGCCGAGCCGGAGAAATGCAGCGTGCTTTTTCTGGATGCTGCGGGGAATCCTTTTGACCTTTCGAATATCAATAACTATTCGTGGTATGGGGGCTCTTCGGAGCGTTTCTGGGCAGGACTGTGCGTATTCGGTATCGTCTATTTTGTGATCTTCCTGCTCAGAGGAGCGTACCTTATATTAAAAAAGAGATATGTGCAGGAGGATGCCCTGGCTATGGCCATGGTGGTGGCTGCCCTTTCTTTTGGTGTGCTGAGTTTCCTTGCCTCAGAGTTCAATCCAACGATCATGGATGAGAATGACAACATAATCGGCGGTATGCTGCAGACCGGAGGCGGTTTTGTCCTCTACAGGGACTATGTTTCCCAGCATACACCATTTGTCTACTGGCTCTGCGCTCTTTTCACAAAACTCGGCGCGAAATCTTTCGGCCAGTTCCGCCTTCTGTTCCATATTCTTATAAGCTTCATATGGGGTGCCGCTTTCTTCCGTCACCGGAACAGGAAATTCGTTCGGGCTATTGTCCTCTTTTCCGTTTTCTTCGGGCCTGTTTCTTATCTGTTCATAGGGGTAAATGCGGGACAGATCCTGAGTGACAATGTGCAGGCTGTCGCCATGACGGTCCTGTTCCTCGAAATGCTGGCGTACTATGAAGATCACAGGATCGGAGCGGGCAGGGCTGCGGTCATCAGTCTGTGTATATTTGCCGCTGTCGGATCGGCATTTCTTGCCGTCTATTCGATTTTTGCGTGTATGGCGGCAGTCATTTTGGAGGAGATCGTTTTTTTCCGGAAGCATCCCGAGAAGATTTCATTTTTTATCGGTAGATATAGTATGCTCTTTTTCTGCGTGCTCCTGCCATGGGTGGCAGCAATCGCTTATCTCGGTGTGAACGGAGCGCTGAAAGATGCTTTTGATATGGCCTTTCGTTTTAACCTGGAGGTCTATCCGAAATACGGGATGCCCGGCAGAAATTTTCTGGAGCCTTTTTACAGCGGGATCATCAACATTGTAAAGCTTGTCAGGGAGACCTGGACGGGCTTTGCGGCAGGTGAGGTGCTTTACGTCCGGGCTGTTGAGTCCGCAATGATCATAGGGACAGGCCTCCTGCTCATCGTCGCGATTTTCCGTCACGGACTGATATGGACGTTGGGGATTTTCTTTTTTATCGAGACGCAGGCGACACGGCAGGCAGTCCGGTTCCACTCGATCATGCTGTGGAGTGTTGTCCTGATGTTCCTTCTTGCGGAGCTGCCGGGTATGTCCGCGCAGATCTTCCGGAGAAAGACAGCTGCCGATATCTTTTCCAATCAGACTGTCCCCGGACCCGCGGCAACGGATGAGGCGGCGGATGAAGGCGGACCGGGTAAATATAAGAGGACATTTTCCTTAATACTGCCGGCCGTGTATACTCTCGTGCTTCTTCTGGTCTTCGGGCTTTCCTATGCTGAGCTTGCCCTGAATGTCATCCGCTACAGGATCGATCCCGTCCCGCCGACGGAGATGAGCGCGGTCAACGACACGGAAAACGGGGAAAAGATTTTTCTGGATGCGGGGGTCCTCACGACGGACTATCTCTTTTATAAGGAACGCTATCCGGTCACAAGACTCTGCTGGACGCTTCCCTGGTATTATGAGTGGTACGGGGAGGAGACTGTGAGGGCGCTTCGTGAGGAAAAACCGAAAGTGGCTGTCTACAAGATGAATGTCGAAGTATGGGGAGTCAGCGGGTTCGCAGAGGAGACGGAAGAGATCCTCAGGAAAGAGTATGTGAGGGTCGGGGCGCTGGATCTTTATGAGAGAAAGGCCGGGAGATAAGGCTGGTCTGTTGCCGTTTTTCATGACCGCGAAGGAACTTTTCCGCTTAATGGGGGAGAGACTGAAAAAAGAATAGAAAAAAGAAGTAGAAAAAATAAAAAAAGTGCTTGCTTTTTCTAACAAACGTATATATAATAATCCTTGCCGCAAAGATAGGGCGGCAGGATACGCGCTTCTAGCTCAGCTGGTAGAG
>DMAZ01000190.1:2497-5812 GCA_003446335.1 Lachnospiraceae bacterium
TAGCTCAGTTGGCTAGAGCACCTGACTCTTAATCAGGGTGTCCGGGGTTCGAGTCCCCGGAGGCGCAGGTTGGTAAAATGCCGAAAAAGCTTATGAAAAAGCTTTTTCGGCACTTTTTATTTTCTCCGGAATGAGATAAGAAAGTTTGAGACATGAAAACTGCCTTTGTGGCGGGAATATGTCTGCGAAGCAGAGGGGACGGATCATGGAACAGAAAAATAGAGTATACGCAGCCATTGACCTGAAATCCTTCTATGCGTCCGTGGAATGCATGGATCTCGGGCGGAATCCCATGACCACGAACTTAGTCGTCGCAGATCCATCAAGGACGGACAAAACGATCTGCCTTGCGGTCTCACCGAGCCTGAAGTCCTATGGTCTGCCCGGAAGGCTCAGACTGTTCGAAGTCATTCAGGCCGTGAAAAAAATCAACGCCGAAAGGCTGACGAGAGCCCCCGGAAGGAAATTTGCATACCGGTCGGATGACAACAGGGTCCTTCAGTCCGACCCTTCGGCGGAGCTCGCCTATATCGTGGCGCCGCCTCATATGAGAAAGTATATGGAGGTCAGTCGCAGGATCTATTCCATTTATCTGCGGCATGTGGCTCCGGAGGATATATTTGCCTACTCGATCGATGAAGTATTCATCGATCTGACAGGTTACCTGCACACTCTGCATATGTCAGGACGTGAGATGGTCTCGATGATGGTGAAGGAGGTCCTGAAGGAGACCGGGATCACCGCCACCGCCGGAATCGGGACCAATCTGTATCTGGCCAAGGTCGCCATGGATATAGAAGCCAAGCACGCGGAGGCAGATGCCGACGGCGTGAGGATCGCCGAGCTGGATGAGATGACATACAGGCAGAAGCTCTGGAATCACAGACCCATTACGGATTTCTGGAGAGTCGGCCGGGGATACGCGAAAAAACTTGCGGAAAACGGCATGTTCACGATGGGGGATATAGCCCTTCGATCCGAAGATGAGGAATACGGGGAAAGACTTCTTCATAAACTGTTCGGCGTGAACGCTGAGCTTTTGATTGACCACGCCTGGGGATGGGAGCCGGTCACGATGGCCGATGTGAAGGGATATGTGCCGGAAGACCACAGTCTTGGTCAGGGGCAGGTCCTGATGAGACCGTATGAATATGAAGAAGGCCGGCTGATCGTGCGTGAGATGACGGATCTTCTGTCTCTCGACCTGGTGGAGAAGGGCCTGGTGACGGATTCGATCGTACTGACGATCAATTATGATATCGAAAACCTGACAGATCCTGTAAGACGAAAGAAATACAGGGGTGAGATCGTGACGGATTATTACGGCAGAAAAGCACCGAAGCATGCGCACGGCACCGAAAATCTCGGGAGCTTCAACAGTTCAACGAAGATCATCACCGAGGGTATGATGCGTCTTTTCGACCGGATCGTGGATCCGGAGCTCCTTATCCGCCGTGTGACGATCAGCGCCGAGCATGTGATGACCGAGGCGGAGGCGGCCCGGCAGAAGAAGATGACCGGAGATTCCCCGGACTATGAGCAGCTTTCCCTTTTTACCGACCATGCAATGGCAGAACAGGAAAGGGAGAATGAAAAGAAAGAACTCAGGAAAGAGAAAGATCTCCAGAAGGCAGTCATCGAGCTGAAGAGGAAGTTCGGGAAAAATGCAGTCCTGAAGGGGATGAACCTTCAGGAGGGAGCCATGACGCGGGAACGCAATGAGCAGGTCGGCGGACATAAGGCCTGACGGTATCGTTCGTGTCAGACGGGACTCAGGAACAGAGGAAATTAGGAACAGCGGGACTTGGCAACAGAGGAAATTGGGAACAGCAGGACTTGGTACAGGGGCTCTGCATACCGGTCAGGACGTGAGAACAAGAAGCACGGCGAATCGTGAGTACACGTTAAAGGAAGGAGGAGAGCGGATCCTATATGGGAAGAAAAAGAGAAGATCCCTATGCGGCCATCATGGATCACCCGCATTTCGTTTCGAAACGGTATCCCCGAATGCCTGTGGAGAAGCGGGCAGCCCAGTTCTCTCCTTTTAAGGCGATGGTGGGCTATGACGATGAGGTCGAGGAGGCTGCCAGGTATACGGAGAATGAGGTATTTGCAGATGAGGACCTGCTCGAAGAACTGGATGAGGCACTGAGGATCCTTTCGGAGAGGATGGATGCGGGGGAGAGGCCGTTTGTAAAAATCAGACATTTTGTACCGGATGAACGGAAAGAGGGAGGCGCGTATGTCGTCACCCGGGGAAATGTAAGACGGATCAGGTCAGATGAACGGTGCATCGTGATGGAAGACAGACAGACGATCCTGATCGGCCGGATCACAGAGATAGAGATCGGTTGATATCCCTGATGAGCATTACTGTGCTGTCGATCGGGTGCGGGATCTGAAATTCCTGAAAGACACGGACTGCTTTCCGTGCTATAATGAGGGGCAGCAATCTTCATGCACAGGAGAACACGATTATGTTAAAAAATCCGGAAAAGACAAAAAATGAGATCGTTCAGTGGATCAGAGATTATTTTGCGGTCAACGGTCCGGCCTGTGATGCGGTCATCGGCATCTCGGGCGGCAAGGATTCAAGTGTGGCCGCGGCGCTGCTTGCGGAAGCGCTCGGCAGTGACCGTGTTGTCGGCGTCATGATGCCGAACGGGGTGCAGAGCGACATCAGTGATTCGCAGGAAATCGTCTCTCTGTTGGGAATCAAAAATGTTACTGTCAATATTAAGGATGGTTTTGAGGGACTTTCCCGGGCTATAAACAGTGCGCTGGCCGAGAGCGGCAGCGTGGGCACGGACAGCCTGTCACGGGATTCCGTGATCAATATGCCTCCGCGTCTTCGCATGAGCACCCTGTATGCCATTGCTCAGGCTCTGCCGAACGGCGGGCGTGTTGCCAACACGTGCAACCGCTCGGAGGATTTTATCGGTTATTCCACGAAATTCGGTGATTCAGCCGGTGATTTCAGCCCGCTCTCCAACCTTCTCGTTCATGAGGTCATTCAGATCGGAGAAGTGCTCGGACTGCCGGAGAGACTGACGAGAAAGACGCCGTCAGACGGCCTTTCCGGGATGTCGGATGAGGATAAGATCGGCTTTACCTATGCGACACTTGATCACTACGTTCTGACCGGTGAGTGCGCGGACGAGGCGATCCGCAATAAAATAGACAGAATGCACAGACTGAATCTTCATAAACTGCAGCTGATGCCGGCGTTCACGCTGGCGGAGGGCGAGCAGGAAGCAAACTGACATTTTCGGGGGGCTGTCGCAATAAGCAGAAAAAGTGCATAAATATTCATGA
>DMAZ01000079.1 GCA_003446335.1 Lachnospiraceae bacterium
TTATGCATATAATGCTTAATGCGACGGCCCCTTTTATCTTTCCCATTTGTCGCAGAGAGCATTCAGCTGATCTGCAAATTTAGCCAGATCCTTGTTGGCCAGGCCTTTATTTGCCCGAATAACGGCAAGCAGTCGTTCCGCAGTCTTTTCAAGCCGCACATACGGTGTAGAGACCCGTCCCCTGTCGGGAATCGGATTTCCTTCAGCATCCCGCTTAACGAACGGTATACCGACTGTTTCCTTTTCGCAGACATTCGCTGCCAGGTCATAGACCGTACCGGAATACGGTGCGACCGCATCCCATCCGAGCCTCTCGTTAAGGAGTGAAGCGAAAGAGCCGACGACCGCGTCTTCCCCGTGAACAACAAAACATCGAAGCGGCTTACGGCCGAATCCGCCTGCCCATCGGATCAGCCCTTCCCGGTCGGCATGTCCTGAAATGCCGGGCAGCTGGCAGATTTCCGCTGCCACGGTGATCGGTTCATTGAACAGCTTTACTTCCGTGGCACCGTCCACGATTTTTCTTCCCAGAGTCCCCTCTGCCTGATAACCGACGAACAGGATCGTGGAATCCGTTCTCCACAGATTATGCTTCAGGTGATGCTTGATACGGCCCGCATCGCACATACCTGATGCGGAAATAATTATTTTCGGGTTCTTAATAAAATTGATTTCCCTGGATTCGTCCGAAGTCGTGGCATGACGAAGGCCCTTGAACTCGATCGGATTAATGCCCTTCTCGAGCAGTTCCCTGGCATTATCATCAAAGCAATCGGAAGTATGGTCGTTGAATATTCCGGTCGCCTTGAGAGCAAGCGGGCTGTCCATATAGACCTCAAAACCGTCGTGCCCCCGGATAAGATCCTGTTCTTTGATCTGTCTTATAAAATACAGCATTTCCTGTGTTCTGCCAACTGCAAAAGAAGGAATGACCACATTACCGCCTCTGTCGAATGTCCGCTGAATGACTGCGGCAAGATCATGCACATAATCGGTCCGCGGTCCGTGGCTCCGATCACCGTATGTCGATTCGATCACTACATAATCCGCATCCTCGATGAACTGAGGGTTGCGGATCAAAGGCTGATCGGCATTCCCCACATCACCTGAAAAGACTATTTTTCTGCTGCACCCGTCTTCCTCGATCCAGACTTCGATAGCCGCCGATCCCAGCAGGTGTCCGACATCGGTAAAGCGAATTTTTATTCCTTCGCACACCTCTTTGACATATCCGTAAGGAACGTCCTCAAGATACTGCAGAATCCTCTGCGCATCAGCTGTCGTATAATAGGGGATGTATGGCTCCGCCCCTTTTCTTTTTCCTTTTCGGTTGCGCCACTCCGCTTCAAATTCCTGTATATTCGCGGAATCCAGAAGCATGATCTCACAGAGATCACAGGTCGCGGGCGTCGCGAAGATCCGGCCTGAAAATCCGCCTATGGCAAGCAGAGGGAGATTACCGGAATGATCAATGTGTGCATGTGTGAGAAATACATAGTCAATTTTCGCAGGACTGACCGGGAGAGGAACGTTTTCAAATACATTTTTGCCCTGCTCCATACCATAATCGATCAGAATATTTTTACCCGCTGCCTCCAGAAAATGACAGCTTCCCGTCACTTCATGATCGGCTCCTATAAATGTCAGCTTCATTCAAAACACATCCTCTCTGCACTTACGTTATTACTGGTAATATAAAAGTCAATATTGTATAATCAGTGAATGGTATTCCATTTTAATTATACCATTAATTGTCAGAAAAGAGGCATATGATGAAAAAAATAGTACTAACAGGAGGAGGGACTGCAGGACATGTCACTCCGAATATCGCTCTGATCCCCCGCCTCCGTGAACTCGGCTACGAAATCAGCTATATCGGTTCATACGATGGAATGGAGAAAAAGCTGATCGAAGATTATGACATTCCCTACTACGGAATCGCCACCGGAAAATTTCGACGATATTTTGACCTGAAGAACTTTTCAGATCCGTTCAGAGTCATAAAAGGAATCGGCGAAGCGAAAAAATATCTGAAACAAATAGACCCGGATATTATTTTTTCCAAGGGCGGTTTTGTTGCTGTGCCCGTCGTGAGAGCTGCCAGAAGCCTGAAGATACCGGTCATAACACATGAATCGGATATGACACCGGGTCTGGCCAACAGGCTGTGTCTCCCGATGGCTACTGCCATCTGCTGTAATTTCCCGGAAACGATGGAGAAACTTCCGAAATCCAAAGCGGTGCTCACCGGCACACCGATCCGGGAAGAGCTGAAAAAAGGGTCTCGCAAAGCGGGACTGGATTTTCTGGGATTCACCGGCGAAAAGCCTCTGATCATGGTGACAGGCGGTTCTCTCGGTGCCGCGGCAGTCAATACAGCAGTACGCGAGGCCCTTCCTGAACTCCTTAAGCATTATGACATCGTTCATCTGTGCGGAAAAGGTAAACTCGATGAATCTAATACAGGAACGCCCGGCTATAAGCAGTATGAATATATCAAGGAAGAGATGGCAGACCTGTTCGCCGCCGCTGATCTGGTGATTTCCCGCGCGGGAGCAAATGCGATCTGTGAGATTGCTACTCTCAAGAAGCCCAATCTTCTGATTCCCCTCTCAGCCAAAGCAAGCCGCGGAGATCAGATCCTGAACGCTCACAGCTTTGAGAGCCAGGGTTTCTCCATGGTCATCGAAGAGGAGAACCTGACGACCAAGACGCTGCTTGACGGTGTTGAGGAACTCTACAACAACCGGGAGAAGTATATTGCCGCGATGGCCTCATCCGAGCAGAGTGATGCTGTATCCGTCATCACAGATCTGATCGAAAAGACACGCAGACAGTGATCTTCATATATCTGTATATAACAGAAGGACTTTCGCGCCGCCGGGATCCCCGATCGGATCTGTCGGCGTGAAAGTCCTTTTTTCATTCTGTCCTTATTTAATTATTCAGTCCCGGTCATTCCGCGGCTGCTACGGCCTTCAGAATCTCTTCTCTGGCTTCGTCCGAGAGTTCACCCGGTTTCCAAAGGATATGCTGTTTATCATCGACATATCTCGGAATCAGGTGCATATGAAAATGGAACACAGTCTGACCTGCTGCCGGCTTGTTGTTCTGTACGATATTGAGGCCGTCGCAGGCAAGTGCCTTCGTCAGCCTGATCGACATTTTTCTTGCCAGAACAGCTGCCTTTTCAAGGACTTCATCCGGAATCTCATAGATATCCGCATAATGAGCTTTCGGAAGAATGAGGCAATGCCCTTTAGTCGCCGGACCTGCGTCCAGAATGACACGGAAATCTTCATTTTCATATAGTGTAGCTGTAGGAATCTCTCCGTTCGCGAGTTTACAGAAAATACAGTCTGACATGTATTTGTCCTCCTTCGGAAATAGTATTCTATTATTCTACACCCAATCACGGTATTCTGTCACACATCAGTTTTTTTCCTTCTTACAAGAAGGATCATGCCGATCAGCATTCCTGCGCCCACGACCAGCCAGAGTCCGGGATGTGATTCATCACCTGTCCTGACCGGACCGGTCCTTGATGTCACCGTGCCGCTCGTCTGTGACGGAGAGGACGCAGCTGTCCTGTTTCCCGTGCTGCTGCCTCCGCCGGATGACGAGGCCTGACTGCCCGTCACCCGGACCGGTGTCGGCGTAGGCGTCGGATCTCTCTTCAGGATCGTCGTGACCCTTGCCTCCTTCTCGACCATCGTCCCGTTGGGCTGCTTTGCGCTCATGAATGCAGTGTTCTCAACCTTTCCGCTGCTGATATCAGCCTGTTTCACGGTATACGTACAGGTCGCGTAGACACTTTCGCCCGGAAGCAGGATCCCGTCCCCGGCTGTCGCTTCACTCCAGTCATACGTGAATGCGGTTACATCTTTCAGAGTATCTTTCAGGCTGACTTCTGTCAATGTGACCGAACCGGTATTTTTTCCTGTTACCGTGTAGGTAAGTACTTCTCCCGGGGCAGCGTTCGTAAGAGATGCCTTGTCCACCGTCTTTGTGATCGTGAATGCCGATTTCCCGCCGATTTGTGTCATGGCATCGTCCTGAACCGGTCCCGTCGGCTCATCCTTACTGTTAAGTGCCGTTACCAGGACTGTGTTCTTTACAGATCCTCTGTCAATATCAGATTGTTGAATGCTGTAGGATGTCGTCGCAGTCATACTTTCCCCGGGAAGAAGTATTCCTTTTCCCATGGAGGCACCCTGCCAGTCGCAGTCAGCGTCCGCTATAGGTGCGGTCTCGTCTGTCAGAATAATTTCATGGAGAGCTGTATTTCCGTCATTTGTCACTTTAATCGTATAGTTCAGTTTATCACCGACGCGGGCATCCGCGATGACAGATCTGTCGACTGTTTTCGTGACTTTCAATGAATCTTTCCTCGTAATGGGTGTTGTGACCGTATCTTCCGCCGGTTCGACTTCCTCCCCGTTGGGCGTCCGCGCATGAACGACCACCGTATTTTCCGTACTCTCTTTCTCTATGTCTTCCCGGGTGATTTTATAAACTGCCCTGGCCGTCACCTTCTCTCCGGGCTCAAGGACATGTTCTCCTGAAGATTTCTCCCAGATGATGTCCAGTTCTCCGAGTCCTTCTTTCTCATCGGTAAAGGCAACATTGGACAGTGTCAGATTACCGATGTTTTCAGCGATCATGGTATAGGCGATCTCATCCCCGGGCGTGGCATTTTCCATCTTCAGCACATCCGCGGATTTTGTGACCGTGATCTTACCATTCTGGGAAAGTGCTGTTTCGACCGTGTCCGCGGCAGATACCTCTGCATGGTCCGGAGATATTCCGGTTACGATTGCAGTGTTGGCTACAACACCGTTATTAATGTCCTTCTGTGAAATGGAATACACGAACCGGACCCTCACAATTTCACCGGGTCTCAGCGTCCCCTCTCCTTCGGAAGCTCCGCTCCAGTCATAAACGGCCTGCTCAAAGCCCTCCATCTCATCCGCAAAGGATACCTCCGTAAGTGTGCATTTCCCGATATTTGCTGCCGTAAGTGTATATTTCAGCGTATCACCGGCTTTTACATTTTCATAAGAAGCGCGGTTCACTTCCTTCACCAGGCTGATTTCCGGCCTGGACGGTATTTCCCTGGAGTCATCATCCGCTGCCTCCACATTTTCTCCGGAAGGCGTACGGCCGTCCGCCCCCGCAGTATTTATCACCTCTCCCCTGTCAATATCTTCCTGTGTGAGGGTGTAATCGGCTGAGGCTGACACGGTCTCACCCGGAGAGAGAGTGCCCTCAGGTGTCCCGGGATCGCTGCTCGCATCCCATGCATACGTTATTGCCCCCAGCCCGGGAAGATCATCTTTGATAACGACGTCCGTCAGTGTCACATTGCCTGTATTGGTCACCGTAAAAAGATAGTGTACGGTATCTCCCGCTTCGGTGTTCTCATCTATCCCGGCCTCAGATTCCTTCACGATCTCTATCTCTCCGTTTTCCGGGAGAAGAACAGAAGCCTCATCATCGCTCCTGACAACGGTGCCGTCCGGATCACCGGCTGTTACACAGGCTGTATTGACAATACTGCCCCTGTCTATATCATCCTGTGTCAGTGTATAAAATGCTTCACCGGCAACCGATTCCCCTCCTGCCAGCAGGTCTTCTCCTGTCGAATCGTCCGAGGAGCTGTTCCAGTCTAAAAGAACATCGCTGATTCCCTCCAATGCATCTTCCAAGGCAATATCCGTCAACGTACAATTCCCGGTATTGGTCACTGTGAATAAGAAAGGCACTACATCACCTGCCCGGGCATTTGTTCGAATAGCAGGCTCGGAAGTCTTCTCTAAAAGGATTCCCGGCTGCAGAGTAATCTCTGTCAACGCGTCATCCGTATCTGTCACCGTGATCCCGTCGGGAGATGTCCCTGTCACGGAGGCTGTATTCAGGACCGTTTTTCTGTCTATATCCTCCTGCAGAAGCACATAGAATGCGCTGCCTTGGATTTCTTCTCCGGGAAGCAGCTCCGAAAACTCTTTGTCCCAGGTCACTGAGGCAAGTTCATGATCATCTTCAAATGTGACGGATGACAGGGCGACATTGCCGGTGTTCCTCACCTTAAATCTGTATTCTATCCGGTCCCCGGCAGAGGCGTTCAGCTTCCTTGCCGTCGTATCTTTTACAAGATCGATCGCCGGTTTCCTTCCCAGGACAGTATTCTCCTCATCAGTATCCGTATAAGAAACGTTCAGAGGATCCGTTCCCGTGACATCTGCAGTATTATGTACCAGACCGCTGTCTATATCTGCCTGTGTCAGTGTATATTTTGCCGTTCCTTTTACCGTCTCACCGGGCAGGAGTGTTCCTAAAGGCGAAGAGACCTCAGAACTGGATTTCCAGTCGATCTGAAGATCCTTCACATCAAGGCTGTCTGTCAGGACTACATTGCCAAGGGAGACCATGCCGGTGTTCGTGATCGTGAAAGTATAGTTCAGGATATCTCCCGAATGTGCATTCTCGATCATGCTTCTGTCGGCTTCTTTTACGAGAGAGATTCCTCCCACGGGGATATCTGTTTCAGGAATATCGGGCGGAAGAATGATAATTTCCTCTCCGTTATGGTCTTTGATCACAAGGGAATCGCTGTTCGGTAGTCTGTAGTACAGAAGACCGTCGTTCCCTATATACAGTTCGCTGCGTCCGTCGAGGATCATGTCTTTTCTTACAGCTGCATCCACTGTAAAAGTATGACTGCCGACAACCGATCCGGGATCCTTTGCTCTAAAGCTCACTGTCCGGCCATTTATCTGAATATCCCAGGCGTCAGAGACATCCGTACTCTCCCGGAACACACCGAACACGGCATTTTCAATATCCAGAATATCGTTCAGGGTGTCCGTTACGGTGATGGCTGTTGCAGCGTTATCTTCCGATACGATCGGAAAATCCGTATAGATGCTGTAATGAAGTGTGTCCCCGGGCATAGCAGAGGTCTGATCGACCTTTTTCTCATTCTCCGGAATCGGATAACCGGTGACCGACATTGGCGTTATATAAGTTCCGCACGTCATGCCCCGCCATTCTATGGAAGCACGGCTATCATCCATGATAAGCAGCAGCTGGCTGCGCGGGTCCTCATTCTCGGTCAGCTGTCCCGCCTCAAAAAGCGAATTCTGCTCAGAGACCTGAAGATAAGAATTGTCTGCAATATAGACATCATCCGAGAATCCGGAGATCGCCTTGATCGACTCCTTTGCGGGTATACCGTTATAAACATTGGCCGCATCGATATCTTTGAACAGCATCAGAACAGGCGGTACATCCATCGGATCGCCGTTCGAATCCGTTATGGCAAAATTCCACACGGACCTTGTATGCGGGGTAGCCCGGGAAATGTAGCCGATATCCCCTTCCTCACCTGATGTGACACAGAAAGCGGATCTGGAAACGATCCCCTGTGTTTCGGTTATATCCATAACGATCATCTCTGTATTTTCCGGCGGTTCATAGTCGGTCATCCCGGTCATTTTCAGTCCGGCCAGCGTATATACAAGGTTAAATATGGTACCGTCAGATGTATATCCGGCATTTTTGAAAGTCACTTTCGCTATATTTTTCCAGCTTTTTTCCTTCCCTTTCTCAGGAAGCTGGGATTTGTCCAGATACACCAGGGTCCTCTTAATTTCGGGGATTTCCTCCGCAAAAAAGCTTCCGTTCATGATATCAAGCGAACTGTCTGTCAGATTGGTAATATAGGCCATTTTTCCGTTTTCGGACTGCTTCGCATATTCTCTAGGATCCTTCACTTTGTGAAGATTATAGGCTCCTGCTCCGTAAACGGGCGTGACCTGTACAGGCAGGACCCCCAGGATAAGCAGGAACGTCATGATCACAGATACTATTTTTCCTGTTATTTTCTTCATACTCACCTCTTCCTTTCCGTTTCTCATGGTAAAGCGGACTCTCACGATCCGCTGCTTTCCTTCTTTGTACCGGGGCGGATCCCGGATCGGCTGCAGCCAGCAATTTCTGTTCCTCACTTCTGCTTTTTCACACCCCCGGAGTACACCTCATAATATATGCGACATCGGCGAACAGAATGCGGTCTCCTTCCGAAAGGAGAACTTCGGTATCTCCGAAGACCGCTTTTCCGTTCACGGTCGTCCCGTTCGTGCTGTTCAGATCTCTGAGATAATATCCGTCTTCCCCTTTCCTTATTCTCGCGTGAAGCCTGCTCACAGCGGGCGAATCGATCACCTGCTGTACACAGGATGCATTTTTTCCGATCAGCATTTCTTTCAGACCAAGCGGTATGACCGGCAGATCCTGCTCAGGATCCTCCGGAACAAGAACATCGCTGCATTCATCTCCGTCACTTTCTCCGGAAAGAAGGGTCGTCAGATCCTCCTTCCGGCTCCTGCCGTCCGCTTGTCTTCCGTCAGGCCGATAGTCATCCGTCACAAGGCCCATTCTCTCATCGGTCTTTTCCTGCGTTCCGACAGGTTTTTCACTGCTCCCGGAAAAGTCTGACGGTCCTTCATTGCTTCGATTGTTCCTGCCTTCCGGCTCTCTTCGTTTTCCGGCCTTCATCCGCATTCCCGCATACACGGCAGCCGCACATACAAGTACTGCAAGGATGACACGTACCGGAAGGCTGTCGAAGTGCCGGAAAACTTCCGGGGACCAGTGAATTGCGATGAACAGAAGGCTGAAAACGGCAGCGCCGGCAAGGATAACAGGTATGATCCGCTTCAGATGCTTCTTTCTGTCCCGCCTTTTTTCCCTTTCATAGATCTCGTCATGAGCCGGATCCTCAGGCTCTTTCAAAATATGTTCCGAGCAGGCAGGCATCTCCTCGCTTCCCGACCATTCACCGACTCCCACATTTTTTGTGATCTTCTCTTTTTTCTCCTCCCGCCCTTCTGTCTCTTCCTGTCCTTCTCTCTCATAAAGAATATCCATAAGCTGAGAAATACCCGTATTTCCTTCGAGCAGTTCATGGGACAGCCGGTAACCAAGAACAATTCCGCGTCTGTCATCGTGTGCCGTAAAGGACAGCAGATATTCGACCGTTTCTCTCAGAGAAGTCCTGATATCCCTGGTAAAGAACGGAGCAAATGCAAGCTCAGCCTCCTGTGTGTCGAAGCTCAGCAGAATGAACTCGGGATTCAGGATCAGGTGATCGGGACAAAGCAGATATTCTTCCATGCCTGATATCGTTTCGAAAATACTTCCAAGAATATTTTGAATTTCTTTTCTGCCCGGTTTTCTGTTCTCGCAGAAGAAAGAAAGGCTCTGTCTGGACGTCACATCATATCCCAGGTAAGTCTTTCCGTCGATATAACGGATGTGACAGGATAAAAGGCCCGGGATCTTATTTGCAAATATCATCCGCGTCTCATAGGATTTTTCGTCAAGTCCTTCCTCGCACGGAACGACCAGATAGTTATGGTTCATATCCCGCTGGTATCTCACATCCATCGTCTAATCTCCTGCAATAAGGTTTCCCGCTCCCCTGATTTTTCTCAGATAGGACACGGGATAATATTTCTTATAGGTCCGCTTTGATCCGGTACTCCAGAGTACCTGTCCCGAAAAATAAATTGTCTCTGCAGACATCGATACAGTCCGCTGAGATGACGACTCCTCATCTGCCCTCTCAATACCGCCCGAAAAGAACAGGTCCGGGTCCTTCTGCGTTCTTCCGCTGATCGCCTGCTCAATACAGCTTGATGTAATACAACATCCATTGCGTACATGTATTGTCAGATACAATACAGAAAGAACGGTCACAAGCAGAAGAGGCATGACAAGAGCTGTTTCCACCGTCACAGAGCCTTCCGCAAAAGGGCAGCCCGTTTCCCGTTCGGTACCTGATCGATTCGCTTTCTTCATAAAATTTCCTCGCTTTAAAGAATTCTGAAAATGAGAAATCCCGCCATAAAAAACGGTACAAAGGCAAACTTCTCTGTTCCGCGATGACGGCGCACGAGAAGGATCGCGCTCATAACAGCTGCTAAAAGCAATGCGGAAAAAAGAATTCCCGCAATTTCTTCCGGAGGATAGCAGAGACCGAGTATCAGAAGAATAATCCCGTCGCCCGCCCCGATCGATCCCCGGGTAAGAAGTGTCAGCAACAGACTGACCAGACCGGGCGCGGTCGAGAGAAGGATTCCGAGCGGTCGATCATCCCGGATAAAAAAGGCTGCCAGAATACCCGTTATTGCTCCCGCCACTGTAAACGGCAGACTTATTTCATGCCTTTTAATATCCCGGGCAGCATTTCCGGCAAGAAAGACCAGAACAGCAAGATCCTTCACCGTAAAATCCTGCAGATAATTATTCAAACCGTTCATCTTCTTCTCCTCTCAGGAAACCGCATCCCGGGCAGCGCATCTTTCACAGATATGCAGAGACGGGTAATCCGCTTTATTTACCATCCTTACATGTCTGGTCAGCGAGTGATGGTCTGTTGAAGGATAATAATAGGTACCCTTCGCTGTCACATAGACAGGGCCGTCATAATTCACGGGGAAGGAACTGCAGGGTCTGTACCTTTCCCCATATTGATTTCTGAGATTTCCCACTTCCGACATATTCGTGCGAAAAATCGTCAGATCAAGGTGAGAACAGTCCACATGGGTGTGGTAGACGGATTCATGATCAGTCAGAAATACAGCCTCGTTCCCGTCTGTGGAACCGGCGCTCTCCGCATCCTCCTTCCCGCCGTATCCGATCCAGGGATAGACTCTGGCCCTCAGTGCGATCCTTAAAGGAAGTACATTTCCAAGAGCACCGGGATATCTGAACGTATAGTTCTGAGAAAAATCAATCCAATGCCCCTCTCCCTCCGTTTCGATCACTCCGCTGTACATCGCGACTGACCTGGCCTTGTTGCTGAGTTCCAGGTTCTTTACATTTTGTATTTTTACCGCCTGCATGAAAGTGATCAGCGTGACAACACCAAAGAGCCACAGAGGCAGGACCAGCGCCAGTTCCACGGCAACGGAGGCCGACAGGAATGTCTTTTCCTTCGCATCTGTCCGCGGCTTTAAAGACTTATTTTTATATTTTCTGTTTCCCGGAAAAGACATTCCGCTCCGCCTCCTTAAAATATTCATAGCTATGAGCCCGATTCGCTCTTCTTCACGAAATCTCTGTAACGCATCGTCTCCTCCTCCGTTAATGTGACATAGTTCTCGGAGCGAACGGAAAATTCTGCCGTCAGGGACTCTATACAACAGTCGATCCTGAATCCGGGCCTCTTTCGTCGAATAGTAGATTCGACCAGGTCAAGGCTTCGGGAGATATGGGTCTGCCTGTCTGAAACAGCCAGAAGGATCCGAAGATAATCTGTGTAATTCATCCCGTTCCCGTCATTCCCTGTCAGATTATCAATTCCTCCTTCTGTGAGAAGATCCGGGATAGAAGCCAGCTGCACCTGCCAGTTATCGTCCGATTTTATAAAAGGTATGCGCTTTCCCCTGAGCAGGGCCCTGACATCGACTACGCTCTCACAGAAAGCCCAGCCGGAAGCAAGAAGCGCCTTGATCACAGGTTCGGCGAACGGTATATAAAGGAGGATCGAGATAGCTTCCGCTGCTGCGCCGAGCTCTGCGCTCTTAGTCGGGCTGGAGTAAAGAAAGACCAGGTTCGATGCTTCCCGTGCCAGGAGAAGTTTTGTGATCATATCTTCAATATTCTCCCTGTCAGACGGCTTGCCCTGCAGAATGTATTCTGCCTGATACTCGACGGATCCTTCCCTTTCCGGATCTGTGTAATTGCCAAAATGAGTTAAAATGTACTCGTTGTAAATAATTCCCGTCTCAAATGTATCCAGCCCTTCCGGCACATCTATGATTCCTACCCCGGATTGAGCCCCTCTGCTGCTTACCAGAGACGTCCCGTCCAGTTCTTTTTCGGATACATCTGCGGAAGTCCCCAGTACCAGATCATATACAGACAATCTCCTCAGTTCTTCTATGAAAGGAAGAGGGTTCACAAAGTCATCCGGAACAGCTTCTGCCCTTGCCTCAGCCTCAGTCGGTCCCTCATAACCGGCTTCCGCAAGTTCGGCTGCTTCTTCGGCATCAGCGATCCGTGCTTCCCCGGACATCGCTTCTATATCTTCATAAGAGTATCCTTCCTGAAGTTCGTCCAGCAGACCCTTCTGGGATTCCTGCTGCTCCGTAATTCCGGCGGATCTGCGATATTTATCCAGCAGAAGGGCAATCAGTTGAATACCGGCAGTCTCCTTCATGTAATCCACAGCCTGTGATGCATATATTCCGCCATTCACATCGGTAGCCAGCGTATACCCTGTGATTGCCCCTTCCGTTACGGACAGACTGAGGAGATTTCTGCCGCCGATCAATGTTCCTTTATTGGGCTTCAAAATATACTCCATGGCATCTGTCAGGCGTTCATAGATACTTCCGATCTTCATATCACCGCTGCCCGACGCTCCGTCGATAAAAAACACATCATACTTCGAGAAAAGATCCCGGTCATACTGAGCAAAAAGGGAGAACATCGCCTGGTCGACACTGTTGGCGACCCGGCTTCGTCCTGCCTGTACTTTGACGGAAAGGACAGACGCCGATATGACCGATACGATCAGCATCAGCATAAGACTCAGATAAATCGTGATACTTGCTTTCTTCACGAAAGACCCTCCTGCTTTCTTTTTCGCAGGGACTGCTTCCGACAGTAAACTGCCCCCGCACTCTTTTTTTCGTTTCCCCGCCATATTCATCGCAGATCTATCTATACTGCTTCCGATCATATGGTCCGTCTCCGCCGATTCTGCGGCAGAGCTTCGCAAGATCCGGAATATGCCCGCTCCCGGGTCTTAAGGGATTTCATTTCATAATGGGAATAAGATAGTAAGTTTCAGATTTTATCAGCATTCGAAGAGACTTTGCTCAGAATGCTTTTGACCAGGCTGGTGAGCTGTTCTTTGAATAGAGCCACGAGGGCGATCAGAACGATCAGAACGAGTATGATCTCTACAACTGTTACACCTTCCTCCTCATTCAGGAAAAGATACAGTTCATCCATGCAATTCACCTCCTTCCGTCTGAGAGAGAAAAGAACGTAAGTGACAAGGACTCAGCATGTTTTTTGGGAATTCCCCGAAGCAGAACCGCTTCGTTTTGACCCTGAACGGGTCGATCAGATTTGGTAAAAAGAGAATATCAACTAATCCATCGCACAGGCAAGACGCAAAAATGCACGAAGTTTCATCGAAAACTTCGTGCACTATATTTTTTCGGTATTAATAATCCAGGTCCGCAGCTCATACCTTCACAAGGTGAAGCCGGAAAGCTCTGTACTCTGCATGGCCAAGCGGGATCGGCCAGCCGACCTGCATAAGCACGTCCGCGGCATACTCTCTGCCTGTCTCCTCATCACGATAAACAGCGCCTTTCTCAAGATCTTTCATCCGGACATACCGGACAGGCATATTCCCGTGGGTCTCCGTCGTAATGACCGTAACGACCGCCTCAGACTGATCAGGCGCTGCCATCTCCCAGGCCGTGAACGGATCACGGATCGGCACAGAGAGGCGATAGTATCTGCCGTTCATCATGAGCGGAGCATACTTTTTGTAGGTCTCTATATCATGACGGATCGTTTTCCTCTCAGCTGAAGGAATCTTGGTAAAACTGAACTCATATCCGAAACTGCCGGCCATTGCGACTGCGGATCTCACGGTGATGTCCGTCACGCGCCCGTTCTGCTCATTCGGAGACACAGAGACATGAGATCCGACCGCAGAGACGGGGTAAGCGAAGGACGTGCCATATTGAATCGTCAGCCTGTCAATGGCATCCGTATTGTCGCTGCACCAGATCTGAGGCGTATAGTATAGCATTCCGGCATCAAATCTGCCGCCTCCTCCGCTGCACCCTTCTATCAGAATATTCGGAAAATCCCGGTTCATGCGTTCAAGGAAATCATAGAGACCGAGCACGTATTTGTACAGAACTGTTCCCTGATCCTCGGAAGCCGCGGAGTAGACATCGAAAACGGATCGGTTGAAATCCCACTTTACGTATTCTATATTTGCAGAACTGAGGACCCTTGAAATCTGTTCGTAAACATGATCGACGACCTCTTTTCTGGAGAAGTCAAGAAGCAGCTGATATCTGGACCTGTTCGGCTTTCTGCCGGGGATGACCATTGCCCAGTCGGGATGTTCTCTGTACAGATGGCTGCTCTCGTTCACCATTTCCGGTTCGATCCATATACCGAATTTGAGACCGACTTTATTGATCCGATCCACGAGATGACTGAGAGAGCCGTCAAGCTTTCTTTCATTGACCGTCCAGTCTCCGAGCGCATGCATATCATCATCTCTGTCCGAAAACCAGCCGTCGTCCATGACCAGCATCTCGACACCGTCTTTCTTAGCCTCCTCGGCAAGCTCCACCAGCAGATCGCCGGTAAAATTGAAGTAGGATGCCTCCCAGCTGTTGACAAGGACAGGGCGCACGATATCACGGAACTTTCCGCGGCAGACATGCTTCCGGATACAGTCATGCATATTATGAGACAATTTTGAAAAGCCATCGGAAGAATATGTCATGATCACTTCCGGGCAGACGAACTTCTCCCCCTGACCGAGCGGGTATCGAAACTTCTCATCCATGAGCCCCATCTGAAGCCGGGTCTGGTCATACTGGTCCATCTCACACTCTGCCTTGAAACCACCGCTGTAGACAAATGCCATGGACCAGCAGTCCCCCGCATCCTCCCCGGTATTCCTGTCAGCCAGAATGACAAAAGGATTATACTGATGGGAGGAAGCGCCTCTCCTGCTGCAGACAGACTGGCAGGTATGCGCAACGCGTGTCCGCTCAGGCATTCTCTCCATGGTATGCCGCCCGTTGAATGTGATCAGATCATACCGGCCTGTTACAAAGTCCAGCACGGCACTCTGCACTTTTTCCAGATAAATCCTGTCCTCTCCGCCGTTTTCGATGATAAGCGCGCGTGTGATGATATCGATATCGGGAAGAATTCCGTACAGAAGTTCAGCCTTAACATGCGTAAAGGGATCTTCAAGGAATATATGCAGTGTCTCCGCGCCGTCCTGTCCGTCAAGTTCCTCACTGTAGACAGCGGGAAGTCCGGGAAGTCCGTACTTTCCTTTCTCCAGTAAATGACCCGTATAGCGGAAATCGACTGCCTCCGTACCGTCGGCATTCTCAACGATCACAGCAGGGCTTCTGTAGTCGCCGGTCCCGTTGGTCGGAAGTTCCTGAGGAAAAGTATCCAGCGAATATGTTTTATCCGTTCCGGCCTCGTACGGATTTCCCGAAAATCCTCTGTCTGCGGGAATAATCAAAAAGTCGGCCGTACCCTCCATGGATCTGCCATAGTATAAATGGAGAAGATGTCCATATCGTCCTGCCTTGAACTGATACGTAGTATTCCTGGTATGTAGTGTAAATGTTTTGCTTTCTTCACGTATAATAACCGGCATATTGTTTTCCTGAACCCTTCTGTTGAATTTCGTGAACTGAGATCAACTCATGTCCTTCGGTGAGAGTAACAGACATTTGCCTTTTTGTCACCTGTAGAATTGAAAAATATCATAGAAAGTTCCCGCACAGATATCTGATATGTCGAATCTTTCTTGCAGAATGTCATATTTAGCAAATCATTTTCCCAGTACCCACATCCCTCTGACACGCTGAAGATCCGTCTCATAAAAAGCTTTTGCAAATGCCGTCATATAGCTCTCATCGCGCACCCCCATCGTCTCGTACGGCGAATGCATAGCCAGCTGCGCAAGACCTATATCAACAGTATCTACAGACACGTGGGATTCGGATATATTACCGAGCGTGGAACCCCCGGGGATATCTGAACGGTTCGTATAATACTGCACCGGAATCCCGGCGCGACCGGCAATTTCAGCACACAGAGCTTTGGAGACTGCGTCCGTTGTATATTTCTGACTCGCCGTCTCCTTGATCACGATTCCCCCGTTCATGCGCGGACGGTTCACCGGGTCTGCCTTATCCTGATAATTTGGATGCATGGCATGTCCGTTATCCGCTGATATCATGAAGCTTCCGGCCAGCGCCGCGGGAAGAGCGAACCTGCCTTCCGCGATTCTCTCGAGCGTTTCGTAAAGAAATGTCGAATCAGCTCCCTGCTTTGTTCCGGATCCCACCTCTTCATTGTCAAATGCCGCATGGACAGGAATCATCCTCCTGTCCTCTGCCCTCAGAAAACCTTCAAGTGTTCCAAAGCAGCAGGCCAGGTCGTCAATTCTCGGCGCGGACAGAAATTCTTCCGATGCTCCCCATACAGATGCCCGCTCCCTGTTATAAACAAAAAGATCGTAACTGAGAAGATCTTCCTCCGATACTCCGGCACTTTCCGCAAGCAGCTTCAAAAAATGTCCCTCTGCCTGCCTGTCGCCGAAGAGCGGACACAGGTCGTTCTGTACATTGTAGGCATGACCTGCGTTTGCTTCCCTGTCCATATGAATCGCGAGAGAGGGAATCATCAGAAGATCCCGGTCGATCTGAACAAGACGTTCCTCCAGACGGACTTCTCCGTTTTCTCCCCGCTGCCTTACAACAACTCTCCCGGCTGCAGAGAGCGGTCTGTCGAACCAGGGAGCCATCAGCATCCCCCCGTATTTTTCGACGTTGAGTTTCACATAATGGTCTCCGACCGGCATCTCGGGATTTTCCTTTATTTTTAAAGCCGGTGAATCCGTGTGGGAGGCTGTGATCAGAAAACCTGTTTCACCTGCCGCTGATTCGGGGATCCGAAAAGAAATAACGGAAGAATGATTCCTCATGACAAAATATTTTCCCCCGGTCCGAAGTTCCCAGCTGTCTGTCTCATATAATTCCGTATACTCTTCATCAAGAAGTCTCTCCCTTATGTTCGCCGCTGCGTGATAACAGCTTGGACTCTTTTCGAGAAATGAAATCAGCCTGTCCGCTGTTTCTCTGTAGTTATCCGTCATGATCTTCCTCCTGTAAAAACCCGTTCCCGATCCGTAAGAATCACTGGTCTCCGCACATTTTCCGTGAAAAGAAGAGCTGCCGCACGAAGTTCCGCAGCAACATAATACAGCGGTCTCACTTGAATGCGCCGACCGTATTTCGTTGTGCATTACCTTAATGCGGCAGCTTTTTTTTATCCGTTTTACAATTTTTCTATGTTCTTTGCGCCTATAATATTCTGGTCCTGAGAGGCCGAGTTCATATCCGCTGTGATCTTTACATATTCGCCTTCCATAAGGTCCATACCTGCAATATCACTGTAGCTGAATGTCATCGAAACACCTTCTTCGGTAGTAATCGTTACCGTGTTGCCTGTGGTCGATTCGACATTTCCGCGGAAGACAGAATCAGATGCGGCTTCACCCTGATCACTGTCAGAGACATTTGTCGCCTGAACTTCGTCCATATTATCGAGGTCTCCCGTATAGCTTACAGTAACGTCATTTCCTTCGTTTATACCGTCTGCATAGCTCTGCGATGCGTTGGTAATATCAAACGTATAGTACGTACTCTCCTCACCGTCCGCCTCATCATAGGTCATGGACGGATACTCATCTTCCGTTCCTTCAGGCATTTCCTGGACCGGCTCCTCGGCAACCACTTCATTCCCGTCATTGTCGGATTCTTCCGGATCTACCTTGATGGTCACAGTATCAATATCATAACCGACAACCTCTCCTGTGATCGTTCCCTCATCTTCATCCGGGAGTATCTCTGATTCGGATTCAGTGTAACTGTCATCCGGAAGGATTTCCGTTTCGGATTCATCATAACTGTCATCCGGAAGGCTTTCTGTTTCAGATTCGTCAGAACTGTCATCGACCGGTGCCGGAATCATCGTGGGCTCTTCAGGAGCTTCCGTCGGCGTCTCTGTCG
>DMAZ01000200.1 GCA_003446335.1 Lachnospiraceae bacterium
TGCATGCAGGAACGTGTGTATGTCCGCAAAGTAGAATATCTCCCTTTTTTAAAGGCGGAGGAGCAGCCTCGCAGGCGTGATGCCCGTGCGTGGCGTATACGGTCTCATCTCCGAGAAGTAAGACTGCATAATCCGCCATTATGGGAAACCGGAGTACCATCTGGTCCACTTCGGTGTCACAGTTGCCTCTGACACATAAAAGAAGTTCATTTAGAGGGTTCAGCATATCAATCACTTTTTTCGGAGCGTAATCACGCGGCAGGTCATTTCTGGGACCGTGATAAAGAATATCTCCGAGAAGTAAGACCCGATCGGGGTCTTCGATGTGTATTCGCTGAACAAGTTTATCACAGTAATATGCGGATCCGTGAATATCCGAGGCTATCAGTATTTTTTTCATATAATATCTCCTGTCTGCTTTTTCGGGCATTATCATGATATCATGTTTCTGAACGGGAGAGGAATTATTTTCACGTTTTGGCGCTTGCACTTAGAAAGAGACACTGCTAATATTTATACTTGTAATTTACAGGATATCACAGAAACAGATTTTCGGATGAGAGAGGGATGTATATGGATGAAAGACAGAAAGCGAAGCTGACTGAAGAGTTTATGCCTCTGGCCATGAAAATCGCTGCGGAAATGGACGACGGTACCATACCGATCGAGGACCTCACGCAGGAAGCTTTTGTAGGCCTTGTGGCAGGCCTTCATATTCTCTCGCAATATGAAGAAAAACTGGAAGGGATTTCTCTTGGAAGTACCCTTGAGAGGGCGATCCGGGAACAGATCCTGATTGCGCAGGAGGAACAGAAAGCGCTCGCAAAACGTGATGACCAGCTGCTTGTACAGGTAGAGCTGCTGAATCGCAGCATTAATGCCCTGACAGAGTCGCTCGGAACGAAGCCGACGATCGATGAAGTTGCAAATGACATGGGCGTTCCTCAGGATACTGTCATTGAGATCCTGAAGCTGATGGGCGAGACGCTTCCGGAAGGAGATGCTTACAAGGAAAATCGGGAATACTGGGCGGATAATCCCGCACTGAGGAAGTTCATGGAGTAAATAAGATAGGCTGTTGCGCCAGGCAGTGTCACCACTGAATATATGAGACATTTGCAAATAACGTCTGTTATATTCAGTGGTGGCGGCAGGTCCCGGTACGACAGCCTTTTTGTTATGCCATTTCCAGAACGACGACCTGATAGCCGTCGAGATGAATTGTGTTTTCCGAGAAGCTGGGATCAGCGGTGTTGGTCAGTACCAGTTTTTTAACTTCTCCGGGGAGCGGAAGAATGGCAGGAGCATTCTGGTAGTTGGCCATGATGAGAAGCGTCTGATCGCTGCTCTTTCGGTAATAAGCCATGACATTATGCATCTCTTCAAGATATGGTACAAAGTCTCCGTAAGTCAGTGTATCCTTGTATTCGTCACTCTTTCTCAGACGGGTAAGGGTACGATAATAGCAGAATACGGAGTCAGGATCCTTTTTCTCGTCTTCAAGGTTGATTTCGGTGTGATTCGGATTAACGCGGAGCCAGGGAGTTCCTGTTGTGAATCCTGCATTTTCCGATGAATCCCACTGGAAAGGTGTTCTTGCGTTGTCCCGTCCGTATTTTTCAATCATGTGAAGTGCATCCGCATCCGAGATGCCCTGAGATCTGGCCACTTTATAGGAATCGATCGATGAAATATCGTCTACTTCCTCAATGGAGGAAATCTGAAGATTCTCCATCCCGAGTTCCTGACCCTGATAGATCCAGGGAAGACCCTTGATCAGGAAGTAAACGGTGGCCAGCATCTTTTTGGAGACAACTGACTGATCCCCTTCCGGAATATAACGTGATACACCGCGGGGTTCATCGTGGTTCTCGATAATGTTCGAGACAAAACCGATGTCATTGAATTTTTTCTGTGCACTGAAGACGCAGGCTTTATAGTCATCCGGCGTGATATCCACATTATCCTGCCAGCCTTTTCTGCTCTGTCCGAAAATGGTCTCGGAAAAGTCGAACATGGAGCTGAAGTAGCCGTTGCTGCCGATAAAGGCCGGAAGTTCTTCATCTTTCTGATTGAATACCTCACCTACAGTAAAGGCATTGTGGGGCTTAAAGCATCGGTCACGCATCTCACCCAGAAATTCCCCGATTCCTCTGGCATCCTCCAGCATGTGGGTGCAGGCTGCCATATTGTCGTCACGGTCCGCCGGATAATTTCTGAACGGCAGTGCCTTTTTAATGTTTATGATGGCGTCCAGACGGAAGCCGTCGAGACCTTTGTCAAGCCACCAGTTGATCATTTTGTATATATCTTCACGCAGTTCCGGATTTTCCCAGTTCAGGTCCGGCTGTTTTTTATGGAACAGATGGAGATAGTAGATGTCGTCATGTCCCGGCAATTTGTCCCATACGGATCCTCCGAAATAAGACCTCCAGTTACAGAGGGTGGAAGGGTCATCTGTATGTTCAAGGTAAAAGTATTTTCCGTATTTGCCGTCAGGATCCTCTGCGGCTTTTTTGAACCAGTCGTGTTCATCGGAACAGTGATTGACGACAAGGTCCATCAGAATGTGCATGTCCCTTTTATGAGCCTGTCTCAGAAGTTCATCCATATCGTCCATGGTACCGAATCTGGGATCGATATTGTAGTAATCCGCTATATCATATCCCTGATCTGCGAGAGGGGACGTGTAGATCGGACTCAGCCAGATAATATCGACATTCAGATCCTTCAGGTAATCCAGTTTACTTATAATGCCTTTCAGATCACCGATGCCGTCTCCGTTACTGTCACAGAAGCTTTTCGGATAGATCTGGTATGCTATCTTTTCATGCCACCATTGTTTCATCATAATTTAATCTCTTTTCTTATATAGTATTGGCTGTATTACTGCATCCGGTATTCCAGAGGCTTCTTTCCGGTCGCGCGCTTGAAAGTCTGAATGAAATGCCCGATATTTCCGAATCCGCAGGTATATGCAATTTCGAGCACGGGCATGTCAGTCGTTTTAAGCAGTTTCATAGCGTGACGTATGCGGATATCGTTGATATAGTCAACGCAGGTCCTGCCGATCGTTTTCCTGAAAAAACGGCTGAAATACTGCTCGTTCAGGTTCATGAGCTGTGCCAGATCCCTGATATAGATTTTATTCCCATAGTTCTCTTCTATATAGGAAAGAACTGTTTTCAGGGCCTCCACCTTTGGATCAGGGACATAAGTCGACGAAGTCAGCAGTCCGTTATCCGACAGTGAGGAGATGAGCAGCATCATGAGAGCCTTGCACCTCAGCTGATCGGAGGAGCCGGACAGATTGAACTGGTCGTCGCGTCTGTCATCTGCTTTTTTGAATATTTTCGCGATCTGTCTGTACAATCGGTCAAATTCCTCAAAGACCGCCATGTCCGGCCGAATAAACTTCGGCAGTGTAAGGTTGCCGTGAATGAGCGGTTCGATCAGGTTCTGCTCGGAAGAATCAATATTTCTGGTTGAGAGCATGGACGGACTGAAAAGGAGAGCGGATTCTTTGTAGTACGATTCTGCGGTGATGGAATGGATCATCCCGCTTTCAACAAAGACATAACACTCATCCGCTATCACTGTATTTGCCATGTTGATCGAGAGGGCAAATGTTCCTTTCTCGAAATGCAGCAATTCTGTTGAACCATGCCAGTGGGCTTTGGTATCGAACCGCATGGCGTCGTCTTTTTCCGAATCGGCAAAATACATGGAGCAGGGAAAGGACGCATATCCCTGCTGACGGATCTCTTCCGTCGCTTCAGAACTATTTGCAGGTATATTCGTATTCATCAGTGAAGAATGACTCTTGCCTCGTAAGGCTGAAGGATGCCTGCCTTGTGGTCTTTGTAATTCGAAATCAGCTCTTCGCCTTTAAGACTGTCGAAAAGCGTACATTCCTGCTCTTTATCTGTCCAGTTCGCAGCTACGGTAAGGACCTTTCCGTCCATCTCGCGCTCATATGCATAGATGACTTCGCTGTTTTCAAGAAGCGGTCTGAAAGTGCCGTAGACAATGATCGGAGTTGTATGCCGCAGGGTGATCAGCTTCTGATAGTAATAGAAGACGGAATCCGGATCCGCCAGGGCAGCCTCGGCGTTTATCTCCTTATAATTCGGATTTACTTTTATCCAGGGGGTACCCGCTGTGAATCCGGCATTCGGACCGGCATTCCATTGTACCGGAGTCCTTGCGTTATCACGGCCAATGGTGTCAAAGCACTTGAGCATCGTCTCCCTATCCACCAATTTGTGGTCGACGACATACTGCTTATAGGCATTGATCTCCTCAATATCCCTGCAATCGTCAAGAGACTCAAAGTGAGTGTTGGTCATGCCGAATTCTTCACCCTGATAGATGTAGGGAGTGCCTTTCTGCATGTGAAGGACGGTGGCCAGCATTTTGGCGGATATCACGCGCCACTCTTTCGAATCATTTCCGAAACGGGAGACTGCTCTCGGCTGGTCGTGATTGTCCCAGTAGAGACTGCCCCAGGCTTTTCCTTCCAATTCTGTCTGCCATTTGTTGAGAATGCCGCGGACATACGTGAGTCTGGGCGGATTGACCGTCCATTTTCCGATGACAGATTCTGAATTGGAGCTGCCGTCAGTGTGTTCAAAGTGGAAGACCATATTCAGCTCGGTGCCTTCGTTATTTGCATATCTTTTGGCCTCATCGACCGTTACGCCGGCTGCCTCACCTACCGTCATGATGTCGTAGCGGGAGAGTACGCGGCGGTTCATTTCCTGAAGGAACTCATGGACACGGGGACCGTTGCAGACGTAGGGGTTGGCATTGCCGTAGACTCCGTCAAAGACTTCACCGTCCGGATAAGCAGGATCCTTGCTGATCATGGAGATGACATCCATGCGGAAACCGTCTATTCCCTTGTCGCACCACCAGGTCATCATATCATACACCTCATCGCGTACCTTCGGATTTTCCCAGTTTAGATCCGGCTGTTTTTCGGAGAAAAGATGCAGATAATACTGGCCTGTGGTCTCGTCATATTTCCAGGCGGATCCGCTGAAGTTGGATTCCCAGTTATTGGGTTCGTGTCCGTCTTTGGGATCTTTCCAGATATAGTAGTCACGATAAGGATTATCTTTTGACTTCCGGCTTTCGATGAACCATTTATGTTCGTCTGAACTGTGGTTCACGACGAGATCCATGACGATTCTGATTCCTCTGTCGTGGGCGGCCTTCAGCATGCGGTCAAAATCTTCCATGGTCCCGAATTCGGTCATGATATCGCGGTAGTCGGAAATGTCATAACCATTGTCATCGTTGGGTGATTTGTAGACCGGTGACAGCCAGATGACATCGATGCCGAGCTTTTTAAGATAGTCGAGACGTTCCGTGATTCCGTTCAGATCTCCTATTCCGTCACCGTTGCTGTCCTGAAATGAGCGTGGATAGATCTGATAGATGACAGCTTCCTTCCACCAGGCACGGGTTTCGTTATTCATTGGTCGAACCTCCTTAAATGAAAAAATGATGAACTTTCGTAATTTTGTGATAAAAGATTGCTTTAAGTCTGCATCTACAGGACTTAATTGTTGTTTTTATGATTCCATTATAGTGAACAATGTTCGGATATGTCTAACTGTAATTTGTCAA
>DMAZ01000078.1 GCA_003446335.1 Lachnospiraceae bacterium
GCGTTATGATTCCTTACCACAAATTTCCTCAGAATCATTCCCTCCGCCTGAATGTCATAGGAGAGCTCCCCCTGCCCCCAGATTTCCACATCCTCAATCGCCGCATACAGCGTATCGAATTCCGGGTTTGTCCGTTCGCCATCGAACATCCCGTTATTCGTTATGGTCAGTCCCGTACGGAAAGCGCGTTCCGCTTCCTGTACCGGCTCCTTTTCTATGACTGCTTCTGCAGGCTGGGCTTCATCCGTCCCGTTTGCCGGTTCCGATGCCGCATCCTTCCCGCATCCCGCAAAACACCCTGCGGCCAGCAGTGCCGTCAAAGCAGCACCAATCCATGATTTCGCTTTGGTTCTCATCGTCGTTACTCTCCTATCTCTGCGCCGGAAGCGTGATCCTTCAGGCAGCTGTTTCTCATCCTGTTTCACTTAGTCATAAAGCACCGTTCGGGCACACAAAAAGCAGAGACAGAATGACCTTTTCCAACTGTTACTGTAATGCCCTTTTATAATTTGACAATAATTCAGGCAGGATAGTTTTGGGGTAGTTCCGGGATTCACTTATCGGAGGATGTTTTTTAATGGAGTACGCGAAACGGATTCCATTCCGAATTCCCTTATAATACACATATAAAGACCTCCTGTCTCTCGAAGACAACATCGGAGGTCTCTTGATTTTTTACCGGATGGTCACAGGCATGTGATATCGCGATATGAGAATGATCATCCGAACGGTGTATCCGTATCTGGTGAATCAGGCAGCTGTCCCTTCACAATTTTCCGGCGCCCGGTGAATCATAACGACAGGATCGTAGAACAGTTTCGCGGAAGAAGAATCCGTTCCGATCGTACCACGTTCGGGTTCGTATGATCAGGAAACGGTCATTTTACAATATAGCCGGCTACCGGTTCCGTATAATATGCCGAACCCTGGTCAATCTTCTGATACCGCGATCCCTGATATCCGTCCAGTGCGCCGTATTCCACACGGTACACTTCGTTCGTTTCCGTATCGAGATACCGGTCGTATCCAAGCACAGAATCGGAATACTGCTGTGACTGGATATCATAACTCTTCTGTCTTGCGTTCCACCCTTCTGTCACAATATCCATGGTCTGCTGCATATACGTATTCACCTGGCGTGCATTCTCAATGGTAATCTGTTCTTCCTGCGCAACTGACTCAATAAATGTATCCGAGTATTCGATGCTGTTAAGAATACTGCTAAGAAGCGGCAGATACTCTCCAAGCATCCCGTAAGGGGCACTCATGCCGGTCATCGTATAGATGCCGTATACACCAGCGTCATAGCCCGGATCCATCATAGGCAGCAGATCCACCAGGCTTCCGGCAAACATTCCCTCTCCGTTTCCCTGACTCAGCTGATCGGAAAATGTTGCATGGATCAGCTTGTTATCGACCGCAACGGAAGAAAACATATTCGTGACATTATATTCTTCGAGCACCTGAAAGCGTTCGAGACTCGGATAATAAAACCCTGCAAAGGACGGGTCGGTGGAAGTCAGATACTGACAATAAGCACCGAAATCCGATTCGAAGAATTCTCTGACCGTACCTGAACTGTTCACGACCGCTTCGCCCCACCCCTTGAGCAGAGGGCTTTGACCGGACGCGCGGTATCTCGACTCCCAGAAGGCTTTTGCCTTGTCATTCTTCAGCAGCATGTTCAGTTTTAAACACGTAAACACCTGCAGTGTCGGATCCGCCGGATCATAGGCATGAATCCATGTCCCCATGTTATATCCGCCGATGGATACTTCCCAGGAAGCGGGTATGTTCATCGTAATCAGATCCCCATATTTGATCTGTTTCATCGTTTTTGCAAGTTGTTCTGCCCGGGTTTCCTGAATGGTCACTGTGGTTTCCTTCGTTGTCTCTGTCCCGGAGGTCGAGGAAGTACCAGATGTGCCGGAACAGTTCACCGAGAATTCCTTCAGCGCAGTTTTAAACGCGGCCATTGTATATGGCTCTGCAGAATCCTCAAATTTCAGAATATAGTCGGCGATTCCTTCGTCAACGATTTCACAGACTTCCATGAAATTGATTTCAGCGCCATCCAGATTGTATTTCGCAGTGAATCCCCGCAGCGGTTTCCCTTCATAGGTCATATCCTCCACTTCGGATATTTCAAGCAGATCGTCTCCGTAATGATCCTTCATCCACCCGATGCTATCCTCTGCGAGGTACGTTTCCAGATAATCCGCCTGTCCCGGGAAATAGTTAATCAATACATACGGAATAATGCCTTCTTTCCTCGTGTAGATGTAAACCCCGTCAGAACTCTTATAGGTAAAGGTCAGGGATTCATCCATTTTCGTGGAGAACCCGGCCTCCGGCACTTCAACCGGCACAAGTGTTCCCGTGAATTCCACACCGTCCGGATACTGAATGATTGTCTTGTCTTCGGCGCTGCCGCATCCGCAGAGACACAACAGCGATACTGTCAGCAGTAATCTCAAAATGTTTTTCATCCTGTAAACCATGTTCTTCATGAGACACCTCCTCAACATAGCAAAAAAAAGCGCAAACAGGAGCCCTGTTCTTTTTACCAATATGATTCACATGTCATACTATTCACAGGATAGTTTTGGTGTAGTTCATCGATTCATTGTTACAGAAGATATTATTGAATGGGTGCGTATGTTCGATTCCTGTTTTCTGTTCCCGTATAATAATCCTGTATGAAACGAATACACTTTGATCGCCGGTCTGTACTTTGCACAGCTGTTATTTCACTCTGTTTTTTTCTATCCTCCGAGTTTTATATCGGATGGGTGTATCATCTGATGACCTATACCGTCGGTGTTCCTGCAGATACGATCAGTATGACGGCTGCTTACCTTCTTCAGGC
>DMAZ01000088.1 GCA_003446335.1 Lachnospiraceae bacterium
ACCCCGTCATCGGAAGCCGTCACGGATGTATTTCCTCCGGAAATATTGATATGCACAGCTTCCAGTCCCTCATAGCTGTCCGCTATCGTGATTTCGCCTCCCGAAATGTCAAGTATTTCTTCTGCATGGATGCCGTCATCCCCCGTTCTGATCGTGAAAGTCCCGTTCGTAATACTGATCCGATAATTGCTGCTTATCGCGTCATCCTGCGTATCCATGTCGAACGAGCCGCCCCTGATCTCCAGGGTACCTTCACACTTGATCCCTTTAGCGGATGCCTCCTGGCCGTTTGCGGAGGTATCGTCATTCTCATCTGCCGCAGCTGCCTTCTGAAGTTCCTCTTCGGATGCTGCAGCATCATTGCCTTTCGCTGTCAGCAGGAGAAGATCGCCGTTCACAGCGGCAGCCGAAACCTTTTCGGAAGAGTCGGAAAGGTCATACCCGCCGTACTGCATGCCGCCGCTCCTTCCCTGACTGCCGAACCCTTCATATGTTCCGGTCCTGTCTGCCGCATTGACAGAGCCGCCCCCGGTCCTGATCGAAAAATTGCCGCCCTCAATAAGCATCGACGTAGCTGCATCGATCGCCTCATCGTCTGAACGGATCGTGTATACGCCGTCTGCAATATAGACATAGCCCTTATCCGACGACTCCAGATTCGTCGACTTGAATGCATCTCCGCCGCAGTTCATTTCAAACATCCCGTTCTTTATCTCGAGGCGGTCCCTTCCGACGATTCCGTCATCTGCAGCATTGATCACATAGGTGCCGTTAATTATCCTGAGGTCATCCTTACTCTGTATGCCATTGTCATAATTGGCATTTACCACGAGCGTTCCGGCTCCGTTCAGAACAAGGTCAGCCTTACTTGATATGGCAGCGGAGAGAGAAATGTCCGAGTAGGATGCGCTGTCCGTCACACTGTTCTCAGTTCCGTCCTCCAGAGAGATCGACACTTTATCGCTCTCGATAATATTAATTGCCGGTCCGTCCGAGCTGGTGATGGAAAATCCGTTCAAAATTATACGGACTTTTTCCGCCTTGTCTGCATCTACAGTGATGCAGCCGTCATCAAGCGTTCCCTCGAAGACGTATGTTCCCGCGGAGTCTATGGTGATCTGCGTACCTTCACAGGTGGCATGTCCGCCTTTTCCGCTTATGTCTACGGTATCACCATCGGCTTTGACAGTCACGACCAGCCCTCTGGACCACCTTTTATAGGAATCATCCGCCTTGAAATTGATCATACCGGAAGTGACTGCAGAATATTTGCTGCCGGATGAAGTGCCGGCAGATGCTGCGCTGCCGGTCGAAGCAATACCGGATGAGGCACTGTCGGATACGGAGCTGTCGGCCGAAGCGGTCCCTGACGAAGAACCGTCGGATAAGGTGCTGTCGGCCGAAGCGGTCCCTGACATGTCCGCTGCGGAGTCCTGAGGCACTGTCTCCGAATGAACAGTACTGCCGGATGTCCCATTACATGAACTTACGGTCACCATCATTGCAGCTATCATAGTGGCAAGGACTCCCTTGCGAAGTTTTTCCCCTGTCATTTATCTCTCCTTTACGATTTTCCTGTTTTTAAGAACATCTCTCTGAAAAGTTATTCTACAAATGTGATTTCACTCTGTTGAAACTGTGAAAAATAAGTGTGCCGCATCCTTATGCTGTATCAGGGCACAGCCCTATTATCTCATAAAAAACGCATCTCCTGTGAAAAAAAAGAAACAGGCGCTCGACCTGTTCCTTCCCATGTTTCTATCACGAAGACCGCACCGCGGACCTCATACCGTAATTCAGCCGATCTATGACAGTGATCAGAAGAAAAACATTCCGCCGCGCCCTCCGAGGCAGCAATTGCAGAAAAGATTGGCCAGGCACAGGTATGTACATAACTGTGAATTGGCATTCCCGAATCCGCCGTAACCATAATTCTGATTCTGATGCTGATACCAGGTCCCGCCGTTCTGGATCTGCTGAAGATGTGACGCGTAAAGCTGATTGCCGGGCTCCATATCTGTCGCCTTTTTTGCAAATTCAAGCGCATTCACATTGTTGCCGAGCCCTCTGTTGGCCATCGATGCGTAATAATACCACCTGGCTCCCCGCATCTCCTCAGAAACGCCGTTCAAGGCATTTAAAGCTTCCTGATAGTAACCGTTATTTATATAATTGCGTGCCGCCTGCTCCTCATTGGACTCGCCCGCCGTCTGCTGGGTGCGCTGCTGTTCGGAGTACTGCTGCCACTGGTTGAAGAAATCGGCAAATCCGCTGTAAGCGCCGTAGTTGGCATATCTGTTATTGGCGTAATCTCCGTCACGGCTCGAATCGTAGCTCTGCTGCGTATATCCGCCGCCCGGGCCGTATCCGGTGCCGCCATAGCCGCCTGCACTGCTGTAACCGCCCGCATTTCCGTAAGCGCCTGTATTGCCGTAAGGACTCGTTCCGCGCTCACGCGCGTCCACGATCTGCCTGTACGCTTCCTGGACTTCCTTGAATCGTTCCTCGGCATACTCCGTATTATCCGGATTCTGATCCGGATGCCACTTTTTACTTTTGTCTCTATATGCTTTCTTCAGCTCCGCATCCGTGCAGGACTCGCTGACTCCCAGCACTTTGTAGGGATTAGCAATCATCCGCCGACCTCTCTGCTATTTCGTGCTACTTCCGTCACTTTCCGCTGTCTTCTTTTTCTTCCCGTTTTCTCCTTGCCGCCTCAAATTTCAGCCAGACACCAGAATAAATGATATTTCGAAGAATGTCAACGTCCTGAACGATCGGCAGTTTTTCAAATGCCTTTGCGCTCTCAGACATCATCATCATGAGCGTATTTTCCACGAGTGCCTCGAAATCCTTCCGTTTTACGGACTTCGTCCAGGGATTATACTCACCTTTCTTTATATCCGTATCCAGATCGTCATATGCATCCAGCAGATAGATGAACTTGCCGAGGTAGAAACCGATGATCCGAAGTTCATCGGACCATTCATCTTCCTTCCACACAAAAACTTCCGAGGTAAAGTTACCGGTGTATCCGGCAATTTTGTCAAGATCGTATTCTCCGGCGTCTTCGGCTGCTGCCAGCGCCTCAACATTTTTCTTTACCGCCTCCGCCTGGCGCGGATATTCCCGGATGATCCTCTCCGCGTTCTTTTTAATTTTTGCGGCAAATGCCCTGGCCTTCACGCTGCCGTCATCCCTTATGTCGTCCAAACTCTTGTAATAAGCCAGAAGGATCCCCATATCCGCAGCATAATCCGATATTTCGTTGAACAGCATATTGTGCTTCCGGAGAGGATGGATCATGCAACGATGCTTCTCATTTACAAGCGGGCACTCATATAACCCGTTCAGAAGGATCATAAGAAAAGTCATATCGTAGTTCAGAGTGAGCTCTCCCACGATACCGTGCCGTTTCTTAAGAGCATGGCACAGACCGCAGTAATAACTGCGGTAACGGTCATAATCCTTAATCTTCAGTTCATTCTGATTTACCGTCACATAACCAAACATACGAAATTAAGTACTCCCCTTCGGTGCTTATACCGTCTTCTCAAATGTGTGATGGCACTTAGGACATGAGATCCTGATATGACCCTTTCCTTTCGGGACTCGAATATCCTGGCCGCATCCCGGACAGGTAAAATGCCTGTATTCCTTACGATCCGCGAAACGTCTCTGCCTGATACGGAAGAATCTGCGTATCTTAGCAGTCTTCTGCATATACCACTCGTTTTCCGCCGCTCTCTTTGCGTAGTTCCTGGACAGCATTCTGAAATAAGAGTACAGGAACACGGCCCAGATAATGACCTGCAGAACAGGATTGCGGACGATAAATGAAATTACGATCAGGAAGAGCAGGACTCCCACCAGAAATCTTCCGAGATCGTCGCTCCCGTATCTCCCGATCATAAAATTGCGCATTCCGTTCCCTATTCGGTTCAAAAAATTTCTCATCGTATCATCTCCTTACTATACTAGGATATAGTATAACGTCTAAAAATCGTCTGCAAGAACACTTTACCCACTTTATGAAACTTTTAGATTGAACACCCGAAGATAGAGCGGGCAGCCCATAAATCATCCGATTCAAAGGCTGCCCGGTATGTTTTATTCTTCCTTCATCTCTTCCTTCATCGCGCAATACTCTGCGGTAGCATTGTTGCTCATGCATCGGCAAGGAGTACGCACAGGATCAGATATTCGAGCGGACCGCTGTCTTCAGGGCGATCTCCATCATCTCATGGAAACCGTCCTGTCTCTCCTCTGCCGACAGTGCCTCACCCGTAAAAATATGATCTGAAATCGTGAGGATGGACAGAGCCTTTTTATGGCATGCCATGGCAGTCAAATAAATACCCGCTGTCTCCATCTCGACCGCGAGCAATCCGAGATCGCGTGCCTTCCTGTTCACTTCCTTATCCGGATGATAGAAGAAATCGGACGTGTAAACGCTTCCGACATCCGCTCTGACGCCAAGCTCCTCAGCTGCAGCGACAGCATTTTTCAGCATATCATAATCCGCCGTCGGAGCGATCACGCCCGGCAGATCATAGGCGTTCACATAGCTGGAGTTGGTCGATGCGGACATTGCTATGACCACGTCTCTCACATGAACATCGTCCTGGATCGCACCGGCTGATCCGACTCGGATCACAGCCTCGACACCGAAGAAATTAAAGAGCTCATAGAGATAGATCCCTGCCGAAGGAACACCCATTCCGGATCCCATGACGGAGACTTCTTTCCCCTCATACATACCCGTATAGCCCAGCATGTTCCTCACATCATTAAAAAGTACCGGATTCTCCAGATAATGTTCTGCTATATACTTTGCGCGAAGCGGGTCGCCGGGCATCAGGATCACTTTGGCAACATGTGTGCCTTCCTTTAATTCAAGGCAGGCGGACGGTGAGAAGTTCTTCATAAGTTATTCCTCCTGTTTCATCATTTCTTGAACAGTTTCTTCAGATTCACATCAAAGGGCGGATATATAATTCCCTGATCCGTGACGATCGCTGTCAGCAGTTCATGGTCTGTCACGTCAAAGGCCGGGTTATAGCATTTGACTGATTCCGGAGCCATCGCCTCCTTATACCACATCTTCTTGATCTCATCCGGGTCACGGAGTTCGATTTTTATATCATCACCCGTCGGACAGTTCATATCGATCGTTGAAGTCGGTCCCAGCGTATAGAACGGGATGCCGTAATGCTTCGCCAGGATGGCTACGCCGGAAGTTCCGATTTTATTTGCAAAATCTCCGTTGGCGGCAATTCTGTCGCAGCCGACAAAGCAGGCCTGTACCCATCCGTTCTTCATGACGATGCTGGCCATGTTATCGCAGATCAGCGTAACATCCACTCCTGCCGCCTGCAGTTCATAGGAAGTGAGGCGGGCTCCCTGAAGCAGCGGTCTCGTCTCATCTGAAAAAACTTTCAGATCGATTCCCCGTTCCTTTCCGAGGATGGCCGGACCGATCGCGGTCCCATACTTCGAAGTCGCAAGCGGACCCGCATTGCAGTGTGTCAGGATGCCGTCACCCGCCTTTACGAGACTGAGCCCGTACTCGGAAATACGTGTGCACATCTCAATGTCCTCGCGATGGATCGCGATGCACTCCTCTTTCAGAAGAGCAATGATCTCAGCTACCGGTAGATCCTCATGTTCCGCCACAACAGCCAGCATGCGCCGTACAGCCCAGCTCAGATTCACAGCGGTCGGTCTGGAGGAGATCAGATATTCACCGTCTTTTTCGATCTCCTCACGAAATACGGCATACTCCTGCGTTCCTTTCTGCTGTGCCAGTACATAGATTGCATATCCGGCGCAGATACCTATTGCGGGTGCTCCCCGAACGGCCAGAACTTTGATTGCGTCATAGAACTCCTTCGCGCTTTTGAGTTCCAGACAGACCTGCCGGTTCGGGAGCTGTGTCTGATCAAGAATAATACAATATTTACCATCGTCCGAGAGACGGACACTTCCGCCTTTCAGATCTTTTTCCGTTACTGCCATGGCCACCTTGCCTCCATATGTCAGTTTGAAAACATTTGTTCGAATTTTAATTATAACATTTTTCAGGAGAGAAAACAATATTTTCCGGCAAATGTATCATTTTCCGCACAGCAAAATCAAGAAGACCGATACCCGGGCAGATCACCCGGACATCGGTCCTCCTCGTTAATGCGCGAACTTTCGAAGATGGCTGAACTTCGAAGTTCTTATGTTTTTCTGCTTTTTCATACTTTACGGTGCCTTCGCGGGAAATGATCATTCTTCCCCATAAGGACGATCTCTCTGATGAACTGGACCGCCAGAGCCATGGCACACCCGGCAAAAAGCATTCCCACGTTGCTCACAGTGTGAAGGATCAGACCGCTAAGTCCGCAGAAAAGAAGAACAAAGGATACGATCATAAAAGCACGCAGAACGAGCATCAGCGTATCCGTGCTCCGGACCGCTTCCCGTCTTCTTTCCCTGCGGACTTCTTCCTTTCTGTTCTTCACCACATAATAGGCGGCCGCTGTCTGATCCGGAGTTCCCAGTTCTCTCAGGATCTCCTGCAGATCCTGACTGTCCGGCATGCGATCCCCGGCGGCGGATTCCAACATTGCGTATATGTTGTTTTCGAGCCTTGCTTTCGCTTCCTTTCTCTCGTTCCTCGGCAGCTGACAGATCACCAGCTCGACGTATCGATCAATTTTTCTTGCAATATAGCTCTTCACTTCCATAATTTCTTATCCTATGGATCCTTTCATTCCATTT
>DMAZ01000133.1 GCA_003446335.1 Lachnospiraceae bacterium
CCTCAGAAGCCGTGTCATATTTGCCTCCCCCGCATTCTGCACATCCCCCGTCATCAGGCAGTCGAAGTCACCGTACTTCAGGGCAAATGTTATGCACTGCCCGTTCTCATCCACCGGCGATGACTCCGCTTCGGGATCAGGACCCAGTATCGTAAAGATCACGGAGCGATCCGGATGGCCGGATCCGGAACCTTTCTCTTCGAACGAAAAGCTGTCTCCGCTCTTTACATATAGTGTTTCCATCCCGGCTTCCCGGCTGAGCTTTTCCATTTCCCTGTATGCTTCCCCTCGTTCCTTCAGATACGGCAGCACGAGCTTTCCGGCCTTTATAGCCGTCTCCCCGTCCCGTACCGCTTCGAGTATCTCGATGACTCCGCTCGTATGATCACTGTCCATATGGGTAACGAAGATATAGTCCAGGGTACCGATGCCCTCATATTTCAGAAAAGGCATGATCCGTTCCTTCCCGACATCATAGACGGTCGAGGAACCGCCGTCCACCAGTATATTCTGACCGCCGGGCATCTCCATGACACAGCAGTCTCCCTGCCCTATATCGAGAAAATGCAGGGAAAGGCCGCTCCTCACCCGGATCACGAGAACGGCAATCAACGGCACCGCGAACGGATAAAGCAGGAATCGGATCTTTCGGGTCCTCGTTCGTCCTGAAATGTATATAAATACGACAAGCAGTGCATAATATAGCACAATTCGTCCCACGCCCGGCCTTCCGACAATAAAATTGGCGTACGGAAGCATTCTGAAGAAATCCAGGACCTTCATGATCATCCTGAGCAGAAAGATCGCCGGACAGGAGAATATGCCTCCGGCTCCGCCGCCGAGCAGGGTTCCCAGCAGACCAAACAGCAGAATGAATGGCATGAGCGGTATCACGATCAGATTGATCAGCACGGAATATGTGGAAAACTCATAATAAGATCGGATAATGACAGGGAGAGTGAACAGAAACAGGAACAGGCCAAGCACCAGACTGCTGCGTTCCCGAAAAACCGTAATCACGCTGACTGCGGCAAAAGAAAGAATAAAACCGCTGTAATAGATATACAGAGGCTGCTCGATGACGATCAGGAGGGCTGCCAGCGCTATTGCCGTCGGAGGATCGTATGTCCTTCCGCAGAAAGAAGCTCCTCTCATGATGACGAACATGATCACGGCACGCACAGTTGCGACCGAAAGACCCGTGAAGACAGCGTACACCACAAGAAAAACGGCTGAGATCAGTCCTGCGCCGCGTTTTCTGTTTTTTCGAAAAAGCGGGATCAGAGCCAGCAGACGGTACATTCCCTCTCCGAACAGGGAAATATGGAGTCCCGAAATAGCCAGCATGTGGGATACGCCCCCCATGGAGAAAACGGCACGAATATCTTCAGACATAAGAGATTTGTCCCCCAGGATCATCGCGGAGATAAGGCCTGCAATATCTTCAGGAAAAGACATACGTATCCTTTTTTTCAGTGTTTCCCGAATGATCGCAAGCGTTTCCCGAAAGGGTTTTGCATGGGATGATATGACCGTTATTTCCGGTGATGACATGGTATAACCTACGCCCTGAAGTCGATAGTAAAATGCCTTGTCGAATTGTCCCGGATTCGTAGGACCTTCGATGCCCCGGAGCACGCCAACTGCACTGACCCGCACTCCGACCGCATAACGGACGGGTACCTTCAGTGTGATTTTAACATTACTGATTGCATAGTGTTGGGATTCGACAGACAGAACTGCCCGTCTGAGAATGAAATAAGAATAGTCTTCCTGTACTTCCGATCGCAGGACTTCGCCCGTGACAGATACGCTGCGGGGAACTTCCAGCAGACTGCTCACTGTATCTCTGTCTCGATACCCCCTCTCAGGAGGCAGGCCGAATAAAGTCAGAGCCGCGATGAACACGATACATAACAGGCACAGAAAGGCAAGGGGTCTTCTGGTCATGCTTATTCCGGCTTCATAAGATCATGCAGGACCGCCGCATACATGCAGAGGTCCTGTCATTCTTTATTCTTAAATATGTGACTTCCCACATGCCGTTCCCTGAGATTTCAACGTATAGTGAGAAGTTACGGTCAGGTATAGTCTCTCTCTTGAAACGGTTACTTGAATTCACGTACTGCTCCGTCCGCTGCCTTAAAGAAAAGAACAACTGTACCGGGACCAAGATGCACACCGATCGTTCCGCCGACCAGGAATGTTTCGATCCTGCCCTTCAGATTCGGGAAATTCTCTTCCACTTTCGCTTTCAGTTCTTTCGCCAGGTCTTCGTTCGTATGGCTGATGAAGCATTTGCCGTCATAGGAAGTACCGTTCTCAGCCCGTTCTTTCATGATCTCTACGAGACGATTTACAGCTTTCTTTTTACCTCTTGTCTTTTCGGCGACGGTGAGCGAACCACTCTCGGTCAGCGTCACGAAAGGACAGATATTCAACATTTTCCCGATCACACCGGCTGCCGGCTTAACTCGGCCTCCCTTGATCAGGAATGTGAGATCCGTTGAAAGGACCCATGTATTATACTCCTGAAGATGGGCTTCAAGATAAGCCTGAGCCTCCTCAATCGATTTTCCTTCGTCTCTGAGGTCAGCAGCAACATCAACGACCATGCCGTAACCCGAGGAGCCGTTAAGCGAATCGACAATTACGATCTTCCGCTCCGGATACTTTTCCGAAAGCTCTGTCTGAGCCAGTTTCGCGGAATTGAGCGTGCCGGAAATTCCTGAAGAAAGTGTGATATGAAGAATATCTTTCCCCTGGCGCAAAAACTTCTCGAAGTGTTCAACATAAGCAGCCATACTGACCTGTGAACTGTGAGCTTCCTCGCCGGCGAGCATTCTCCGGAACAGTTCTTCCTGTGTGATCGTGACGCCGATATTATCTTCCATATCATCCTTGCCCACTATGATATGAAACGGAACTGTATAAATTTCTCTCTTTTCATACCTCTCATGACTCATATCTGCGGTCGAGCAGCAACTTACAATGTAATTTCCCATGTTGTATCTCCTCCTGCTTTTCGATTTTTATTCTTCCACCATACTGAAATCTGCCGTAAAGGGTTTTTTCAGGCTCAATCCGCTGCCGAACTTCACATCCGATTCACCGTTGACAGAGAACTGAACTGCCGAAACACTGCAATCCTCGACCAGGGAATTTACAATCGAGTAAATCGTGATCTCCGGGCTGACTGTCAGAACATTGGCCTGAAATGAAGAATCCAGATTGACATAGCAGATCCCGTCGGAATTGGTAATAGACAAAATATGCACATTCGGCGGGACCGTCGGATGGTTCCCACGCACTTTAGGGCCGGCGATCAGACGCTCAACGACCGCCCACTCCAAAGGCTTACTGCTGCTGTAATAGATGGAACGCGATTCTTTTTTCAGATGTTTTCCATCCTCAGAAGCATAATACAGGTTGATTGAAGCATGCTGGTAGGTATTGATCTGCCTTCCGGCATTCTCGATAAACGTATCCGAGGTCATCGCTCCGATTTCCTGTCCCTTCGAATCCGTAATCGGAACTCCTTCCACAGTAAAAATCACATTTCTGACCCCTTCCGTCTGCATAAGAGATCGCACGACGCCGGCCCGTACGAGGACCTCGCGGGGCTTTTCCATCTTCAGATAATTCTTCGAAAAATCTATGGTGACCGTTCCGTCCGTCACATTCCAGTTCCGGATCTCCGCATCATCGGTAAGAAGTTTTCTGTGATCTTTTTTGGAAGGTCCGCTGATGATGGCTTTAAGATACCCGTCGATCGACTCGTTTATATTCTTTCCGCTGTCTGTGAATTCCTCCGATTCAAGAGCCTCCTCTTCACTGTCAAGGCAGTAGATGACATTCGTTGTCACAGTTCTTTCGCTCCGGGAAGAAGCACAGCCAAAAAGCAGGCAGGCCATACCGATCAGATATATAATTATAAGCCTGTTTCCACGCATAAAGCTCCTTTTTCTTATTTCTGATGTTTCAGAGGGATTCGGACTTGGAAAGTAGTTCCCTCATTCTCCTTGCTGTTCACTTTAATAACGCCTCGATGAAGAGCGATCGCACTCCTTGCGATGGAAAGTCCCAGTCCTGTTCCCTCGATCGTCGTCGAATGGGATTTGTCGCCCCGGTAAAATCTCTCATAAATATGTTCCTGCTGATCTGCGGGAATTCCGACACCGCAGTCCGCTACCGTCACATAAAAATACTTGTGATCGACGGTCATGGAAACGCGTACCCAGCCATCTTCGACATTATACTTTATTCCGTTCTCGATCAGATTGGAAAATGCCAGGACCAGCTTACTCTCATCGACCTCTGCATAGACATCCGGCATCGGCTCCAGGATCAGCCTGATCCCGTTCTTGTCCGCAATTGGTTTCAGCCGCTTTATTATACCGCTGAAAATATCCGGGATATAACATTTTTCGATATTGAGCGTTGCCGCTTTCTTATCCAGACGGACCATGGACAGAAGATCCGATATGATCTTATTCTCCCGGTCGATTTCCTGTGTGATATCCTGCATAAACTCCTGATAAATCTCGACGGGAAGTCCGTCCTGACCGTTAAGAGAATCCGCCAGGACCTTCATGGATGTCAGGGGCGTCTTGAGTTCATGAGACACATTTGAGACGAACTCCTGTCTCGAATTATCCATCACTTTGACTCTGGACAGCATCTGATTGAAAGCTGTCGTGATAGCGACTGTTTCCGAATAATCCGGAACAGATATCGCTTCATCCTCATACCCGTCCGTGACATCATTGATGGCATTGGTCACGCGCATGAACGGTTTTACGAGCCAGCCGGACAGAAAATATCCGATCAGAAGCATCAGGAACATGGCCAGCACAATTACAATGTATCCCTGTCTCTCGAGAATTCTCGTGTTCTGAACGATCTCATTGGTCGACACGGAAACGAGCATGACGCCTTCTACTCTTCCTGATTTTGTAATGAGCGGAAAAGTCATCAGTATATAGGCGTTCCTGTCATCATAGGATGATGTGCCCTTTCCCGACGAAAAGGTGGAGACCACCTCCTTTGAGACAGAAGTCTTGCCTGTATCGATGTCGTACGTGTCCTTAACGACCCTGAAGTCCGAGTCAGCGATCAGGATACGGCCGTTGTATATATTGGAAAGAAGGGAGAGTTCGCTGTTGATCGTAGGGGAATCCAGATTATCAAGATAGGATTCAGACTCCAAAGAATTGCACAAAATTTCGCACTGGTTCTTTACACTACTTTCGCGTAAAGAAACAGCGCGGTTCTTGTATCCCCGGACGACTATGCTCGTTCCGATACTGCAGGGTATGATTCCGACCAGTATCAGGATCACCATAATGCGAAAACGAAGACTTTTTATAAACATGAACTTTATTTTATCATCAGCTCTGGAAATAATAACCTACACCCCATTTTGTATGAACATACTTCGGATCACTTGGATTTTCCTCGATCTTTTCACGCAGACGGCGAATATGTACATCCACCGTGCGTACATCTCCCGGATATTCATATCCCCAGACAATATTTAAAAGGTTTTCTCTGCTGTATACCTTATTCGGATTGAAAACGAGCAGTTCGAGCACATCGAACTCTTTGGCTGTAAGATAGACCTCCTTGCCGTGTACATAAACTCTGCGGCTCTCACAGTCCATACGAAGCCCGGCGACTTCGACCGTGCGTGCTTTCTCCTTCTCATCCGTACTTTTCTTCGATCTGCGCAGGATCGCCTTGATCCGTGCTTTCACCTCGAGGATATTGAACGGCTTCGTGATATAATCATCCGCACCGTATTCAAGTCCCAGGATCTTATCCATATCCTCCCCTTTAGCTGTAAGCATAATGATGGGGACCGAAGAGAAATCCCTGATCTGCTGGCATACCTCAAGTCCCGAGATCTTCGGGAGCATCAGATCAAGGAGAATGATATCATATTCTGTCTGTTTAGCAAATTCAAGCGCCTCTTCCCCGTCATAGGCGCATGTCACATCATAGCCGTCCTGTTCAAGAGAAAAACGGATGCCCTTGACAATCAGCTTCTCATCATCTACTACAAGTACCTTTTTTGCCATCTATATCACCTAACCGACTGTTATGTCGTCCTTAATATTGTTAAAAAGCGCGTTCTTTATGCCCGTCACTTTCATAATGTCCTCTATTGTTTCAAATGGGCCGTTCGTCTCTCTGTACAGGATGATCGCCTCCGCTCTCGACTCTCCGATTCCCGTAAGAGTCTGGAGCAGAGCAGAGTCCGCTGTGTTGATATTCACCCTGCCTTCAGCATCCGTACCGGAAGAGGCTCCTTTTTGTGCCCCCTCAGGATCCGATCTTCCTTCCCCGTCACCGGAAACGTTTTCCGGCAGGTACAAGGAAACGGATGCGGTCTCATCACAGGTCGGCACACAGATCTGTTCCCCATCGGAGAGCAGCCTGGCCTGATTGATATATCTGCTGTCAGCATCCTGAGAAAGACCTCCTGCCTGCTCGATCGCCTCATACACTCTTGATCCAGCCGGCACTTTCACGACACCCGGAGAATTGACCGCTCCGCAGACATGAATATAAATGAAGGCATCCTCCGCAGGGCTTTCCGCCCCCGCTGCATTTGCCGCATCTTTGCTCTTTCTTTCACAGGAATCTGTCCCCAGGGATGGATATTCATCTGGAATATCGTCTTTTTCCGGGAACGAAGAAACATCTGTTGACAGTTCACCGCTCCGGCTCTCCGCTGTCCGGACCGTCTCGAAGGTCCTTCCGCGATCTGAGCAGCCGCTTAATAGAATAAAAGCCATGACGCAGACTGCCATGGATTTTCTGAAATCATGAAACATCGTGCACCTCCGAAGAACATAATGATGTCTCCGACCGTGCACGATTCTATTGTAACGAAATAATTAAGGCTTGACAAGTTAATTTATGATGATGTTCACAGACATTTCTCCAGAATGTCCACTGCCTCATCGACATCTTTTTCGCTGATGACGAGCGGCGGCACAAAACGCAGAACATTATTACTTGCGCTTATGATGAGCAGCCCATTCTCAAGCGCTCTGTTCGTGATCGGTCCTACCGGACACTCAGGCACGAACTCCAATCCTCTTATAAGACCCAGGCCTCTGTGAGCTTTCACCTGATCAGGATGGGCAGCTGCGAACGAATCCAATGCCTTCTCAAGGTATCTGCCCATGGCTTCCGCATGAGAAATTATGTCATTTTCCCTGAAAAGGCTGAAAACGGTATTCACGGCAGCGCATACGAAAGGATTGCCGCCGTACGTTGTACCATGATCGCCCGGTACCAGAGAATTCGTCCCGACCTTCTCGTTCAGTACAAATGCCCCGACCGGAACTCCGCATCCCAGAGCCTTCGCACATGTCATGATATCCGGCATGATCCCGTAGTGCTCATAAGCCCACATTTTTCCTGTACGACCCATACCGCACTGGATCTCGTCGAGAATGAGCAGGATATCCTTCTCGTCACAGATTCTGCGGATTTCCTTGATGAACATCGGATCTGCGGGATAAATGCCTCCCTCTCCCTGGACCGTCTCCATGATGATCGCGCAGGTGCGGTCATTGATCAGAGCCTTTACACTGTCAAGATTATTGTATTCCGCAAAGACAACTCCTCCCATGAGCGGCTTGAACGGATCCTGATAATGAGCATTTCCGGTGACGGAGAGTGCTCCCACAGACCGTCCGTGGAAAGAACTGTTCATGGCAATAATTTCATGATCATTCTTTTTATCCTTAAGCCACGCATACTTTCTCGCGGACTTGATCGCGCCTTCTATTGCCTCGGCTCCGCTGTTCGTAAAGAATACCTTTGAAAGCCCCGAGGACTCCACCACTTCCCTGGCGGCAAGCGCAAGCGGTTCGTGATAATACAGGTTGGACGTGTGAAGTATTTTGCCCAGCTGCCGGATCAGTGATTCGTCATATCCCGGATAGTGATATCCGAGAGCATATACTGCGATCCCGGCCATAAAATCAAGATACTCTTTCCCCTCAGCATCCCATACCCGGACACCTTCTCCCCTGTCGAGAGCAATCGGATAGCGGTTATATGTGTGAAGAACATTTTCATCGACCGCTTTCATAATTTCATTCTGTGTCATCTCATACACCTGCTTCCCTGTTTTTTCTTCATCGCGCAGTACTCGTTACTCCTGTCCTGAGATACGCGCGCAAGTTGAAACTCGTCTTCATCGTGGGTACGATCCCGCGAGGTCATCTGACCTCCTGATAGTATCTGCTGTCCTCGCGATCAATGATGGCTGTACCGATTCCTCTGTCCGTAAAGAATTCAAGAAGGAGCGAATGTTCCACCCTGCCGTCGAGAATATGGACTCTCGAAACGCCCTGCTCGATAGCAGAGATACAGTTCTGCAGCTTCGGCAGCATTCCTCCGCCTGCATTGCCTCCTTCAATGAAATCCCTTGTCTCCTCCACCGTCAGTTCAGAGATCAGAGTTGACGGATCATGCGGATCACGATAAACACCTTCTATGTCTGAAAGAAATACGAGTTTATTTGCTTTTTCCGCAGTCGCTATTGCGCAGGCCGCATCGTCCGCATTTACGTTATAGGATTTGAAATCCTCTTCGCCCATCCCAATCGGGCAGATGACAGGAACAAAATCCTGGTCGAGCAGAGTATCAATGAGCGCTGTATCCACTTTGGTGACCTCGCCGACAAAACCGATATCCTGTCCGCCTGCAAGTTTTTTCTGCTTTACCAGCATGGTCGCTCCGTCCTTGCCGGAAATACCGCAGGCTTTCACGCCGTTCTCCTCCATATACTGGACCAGGCCTTTATTCACACGGTTCAGGACCATCTCGGCAATCTCCATCGTCTTGGCATCCGTGACGCGAAGGCCGTTTATGAACTCAGGTGTCCTGCCGGAAAGCTTCACCCACTTGCTGATCTCCTTGCCGCCTCCGTGTACGATGATCGGTTTCATACCGATCAGCTTGAGCAGGGCAACATCCGTTATGACGCTTTTTTTCAGGACAGAGTCCGTCATGGCGGAGCCGCCGTACTTGACTACGATTTTCTTTCCGCTGAATTCGCGGATATAAGGCAGTGCCTCGATGAGAACATTGGCCTTCTCAATCCATAGATCCATATTTTCAGCCATGCATAACTCCTTTATTAAGAACGATAATCCGCATTGATATTTACATACTCATGGGTCAGATCACATCCCCATGCATCAGCTTCCGCATCCCCCATCTTCATGTCCGCGGTCGCGCGGATCTCATCACAGGAAAGGATCTCGGTCGCCTTTTCCTCACTGTATCCGGTAGAGACACCGTCTTTCAGGATCTGCAGTTTTCCCGCCGCGCTCTCAAAGTAGAGATCCACCTTTTCCGGATCGAATTCCGCGCCGGAATATCCGAGCGCGCAGAGTATTCTTCCCCAGTTCGCGTCATGACCGGCAATCGCTGCCTTGGTCAATGTAGACGATGCAACAGAGCGGGCAAGTACCCGGGCATTCTCTTTGGTATCCGCGTGGATGACTTTCACCTCGAACAGGCAGGTCGCCCCCTCCCCGTCCTTCGCCATCATTTTCGCAAGCGTGGTGCAGACGGAAAGCAGTCCTTCGCGGAAAGCTTTATAGTCCTCATCCTCAGATACGATCTCTTTATTGCCGGCCAGCCCGTTGGCCATCAGAAGACAGGTGTCATTGGTCGATGTATCTCCGTCAACGGATACCATATTGAATGTGTCCGGCACGACCGACGAAAGTGCCTTCTGAAGCATCTCCTTCGAGATTGCCGCATCGGTGCCGATAAAAGCAAGCATTGTGCACATATTCGGATGTATCATTCCGGATCCCTTGCAGCATCCGCCGATAACAGCCTCTGTACCGTCAGAAAGGGTAATGCTGACCGCTGCCTCCTTGGGGACCGTATCCGTCGTCATGATGGCCCGTGCAGCTTTCGCACCGCCTTCGAGACTTCCCGCAAGGTCACTCTTCAGAGAGTCTATGCCCGCAACGATCTTGTCAACAGGAATCTGCTGACCGATCACACCCGTAGATGCGACCAGGACCGAATGAAGATCGATATCAAATGCACCGGCGGCCTTCTCCGCCGTCTGACGACAGTAGCGAAGTCCTTCCTCGCCGGTACAGGCATTTGCGATACCGGAATTGATCACAACGACCTGTGCCTTGTTCCCTGATCTGACCTGATCCCTGTCCCATATGACCGGGGCGGCCTTCACGCAGTTCGTCGTAAAAGTGCCCGCCGTCACACATGGCGTATCCGAATAGATCAGCGCCATGTCGGCACTGCCGTTTTTCTTGATCCCGGCCGGACCTCCGGTCGCGTTAAATCCCTGTGCAGCTGTGATGCCTCCATCTATATTTCTCATAATTATCTCCTTGTGTTGGATGTTCCTGTCTGAACAGTTCATTCATACTGATACATAA
>DMAZ01000248.1 GCA_003446335.1 Lachnospiraceae bacterium
ACAGCGCGTTCCATGCCTTGCCCTGAAGCTTGTACTGCCACTTCGAAAAAGCCCTCTTCAGCTTTCTCAGGCTGAAACGGTGCCATACGTACTCTGTCAGAATGCAGTCGGCCATCATGGTGTCGAACTGGATCATCATATCAAGGACACGGTCATCGCCGGTTATGTATTTCAGTGCTGTGCTTACAGGTGTCATCGGCGCCTCGCCGATCTGGACTGCATTATATTCTCTTGCGACTTTCCGGAATTCCGTTAGATAGTCCATGAGCTTCGGACCGTCCTTATAGTAGGGAAGTCCGTTGATGGCCGGAAGAAAAGAAAGCCCGTCGGGAAGTTCTTCCACTTTGGAGATAAAGGTGATTACATCCTCACGGAAACCGTCCACGCCCATATCCAGCCAGAAGCGCATGATATCCTTCACTTCCTGCCTGACGCGCGGATTATCCATATTGAGGTCGGGCTGCTTTCTGGCAAATACATGAAGATAGTACTGATCTCTCTCCTCACAGTACTCCCAGGCAAGACCTTCGAACTGACTGAACCAGTTGTTGGGGGGCAGCCTTTTTCCGTTTATCGTACGCGGGTCTCTCCAAATATAGTAATCACTGTAAGGATTGTCTTTGCTTTTGCGGCTTTCCAGGAACCATTTATGTTCATCGGAGGTGTGGTTGATGACCAGGTCCATCAGGACATATAATCCAAGCCGGTGAGCCTTATCCAGCACTTTTTTGAACTGGTCCAGCGTGCCGTAGTCGGGATGGATATCCCTGTAGTCGGAAATATCGTAACCGTAATCAGCGTTCGGTGAGGGATAGATGGGAGAGAACCAGATTGCATCTACACCGATTGATTTAATATATTCAAGTTTATCATATACGCCGTAGAGGTCCCCGATTCCGTCTCCATTGCCGTCAGCGAAGGAGCGGATCCAGATCTGGTAGAAGGACATGCGCCGAAAATCTCTATTTTTTTCCATTGCGCTTACTCTTTGTCAGTCATGGAATTGTAGGCCTTCAGTTCTTCCTCGGTGGCGGTCCGGACTGTTTTCTTAATAGCGTCGGATGCATCGCTGAAGCTCTGCTTAATGGCAGCACCCTTCTCATTCATGGATTTCCTGATTTCAGAAGTCGTCTCATCGAAGGTCGTCTGCAGTTTCTGTGTAGATTCTTCCATAAAGCCCTGCAGTTTCTGTCTTGATTCCCCCAGACCCTGAAGGAACGGATTTATGGATGGATCCCTGCTCATCTTTTTACCGGCAGTAAGATCGTCGATGAAATTTCCGATTATTTCACCGGTCTCCTCGAAGTTGTCTCTCATGCCGATAGCCGTTTCCTGGAAATTATCGAAGAATTCATGACGGACCTGTCTCGCCTTATCGGAATGTTCCATGGTACTGGCGACTGCCTGGATCAGATAATCGGTCATCTGGCGATGGCGCTGAGAGCCGATTCCCTTTCTGTAATTTTCAAGGACTACCTGATAACGGTCATACGCGACACCGACCGCATCCTTCCAGGACATATAGATTTCGTTCATGGCACGGTCACCCACTTCATGAAGATGCGGAATATCTCTGCAGGCTTCCTTTAGAAAAGCGGCCATGGAGTCTGCATTTTCATCGATCGTAAATCCGTTTCGACCGTCTGTGACATCTTCCGCGGCGCAGGAACCCTTTATGAGGACGCTGGCAAGACCGCATGCGGCTGCTTCACGTACAACAAGGCCGTTTGTATCAAATGTCGACGGGAAAAGGAAGAGATCAGCTCTGGTGTTCCATGCACGGAGAACGTCACGATCATAAATCGGGCCGGTAAATATGCATTTGCCCGGGATTTCATTGTCATCCGTGAAACCGTAGTCCCGCGCCGTACGCTGCATCTCCTCCATATCGGGTCCTTTGCCTATAAAGACCATACGGAAGTCCTGACCGGAATCAGAGAGCTGCTTTAGTGCGTCGAGGATGATCGGAATACCTTTGTAAGTAATAATTCGTCCGACGAACAGGAACATCGGAATCCCTTCGGGCAGATCGTATCCTTCTGTAGCTTTGGCGACATCCTCGTCTGCGACCCGGCCTCTGTCGAAGTCCACGCCATTGTTCATGACGATATAGTCGCCTCTGTATCCGAGGGCTTTCAGACTTTCACCGGCACCCCGGCTCACGACCCAGATATCGTCACATGCCTCAATGTTGCTTACCATGGCTTTAATGCTTTCGTCTGCCATGGGTTTGAGCTTGAAAACACGTCTAAGGTCTATATCATACTTGGTGTGATAAGTAAAAACGATCGGCGCCCCTGTCCGTTCCCGAAGCAGACGGGAGATAATTGTCGCTGTGGCCGGGCAGTGCGAGTGAATAATATCAGGGGCAAATGCCGCCAGTGCGGAGACCTCCTTCTCAGCCAGTGGATTGCCTGTCCTGTATCCGTTGGCACTGGCAGCGGTATCGAAGCTCTCATAGGCGATGACAGGATAGTCATATCCGTGATAGTTTGCATTCGGGTATCGGGGAGTGCCCACAATGACCTGACTTCCGAAATCTTTCTGCAGATAATTCGCGTAATTGATCACGACATTGGCTACCCCATCCAGGACCGGAGGGAAGGACTCGTTCATCAGACATACTTTCATAAGAGACTCCTTGCTTTGGTATATTATAATGATATGTTTATTATAAACCAGGAAAAGCCTTTATTTCCATTCTTACGTTAAGAATTTAAAAGAACGGACCATGACCCCGCCTGCTGATTCTGCGGAAGCCTTATGACTTCTGTCATTTCAGGCAGCCATCTTGTAACGAAATGCAGATAAAGTGCATTTTAAATAGAAAAATCTTTTTCTTAAAGTATTAATAATCCGGTCTATGGTATAATTTTACTAATTGCAATGTAATAAAATAGACAGCTGTTTAGTTGGGTGAGGGACTATTTATAATGAGACAGATCAGAATCGCTATCCCCTGCGAAAAGAAGAAACAAAATAATTATATTGATGCTATTTATCACCTCGGAGAAGTTGCTGAAGTTGTGGACAGGACCTTTAACATCGATGCATTCGATGGGCTCTTACTGCCGGGAGGATACGATGTTTCACCGGAGCGATACGGAGAAAGAACCGCGGAGAATGTCTTAACGAACCCGGTACTCGATGAACTTCAGTTTTATGTATTGGATTGTTTTGTTAGGGCAGGAAAGCCGGTCCTCGGTATATGCAGGGGACATCAGCTGCTAAATGTTTATTTCGGAGGAACCCTTATTCAGGATATAGACGGCGCATGCAAAGCGGTGCATACACCGGATGACTGGAAGAATGACAAGGTCCATATGACAAGAACGGACAGGACATCCTGGCTTGCGAAGCTCTACGGAAAGACAGAGATCATCACCAACAGTGCCCACCATCAGGCCGTCAAGAAGATTGGGGACGGGTTGGAAGCCTGCCAGTGGGGAGAAGACGGTCTGATCGAGGCATGCTTCCACAGGGATCTGCCGATCATTTCTGTTCAGTGGCATCCTGAGCGTATGTGTTTCGATCACGCAAGAAGTGATACAGACTGCGGAATGAGAGTATTTTATCAGCTGCTTGAATTGTGCCGCAGGGACAGGCATCAGGATTGAAAAACAGCGTGCTTTTGCGTTCAAGTTTGTATATAATGAGAGATATAAAGCAGAACAAGACTGGAATTCTGACGCAGAATGAATAATTAGCAGTAACTTCCCACATCATGATCAGATTGTCCGCAGATCGTATGTGGAAAGATTGAGTAATTGACAACGTAAATCAGATATGAAAGGCCACAGGTGCACCATGGAATTTAAAAAACTGGAAGTTAATACACGATACAAGCAGGCTTATCATGCAGATGTTTCCGCCGGCTGGTCCAACGACCCCAACGGAATGATTTATTATAACGGAAAGGCACATCTCTTTTTTCAGCATTATCCTCATCAGGCGTCATGGGGTACCATGCACTGGGGGCATTATGTGACAGATGATTTCATCAAGTGGGAAGAACTTCCCATCGCCCTTGTTCCGGATGAGAATTATGAACAGATCTGCGGATGCTGTTCGGGGAATGCGATAGAGATCGACGGAGAACTCTACCTCATGTATACTGCAGCGCAGCCTGACCGGCAGAGGCAGTGTTTCGCGATCTCCACCGATGGAGGTGTGACATTCTCCAAAGTAAAGAATAACCCGATTCTTCGTTCCGAGCAGCTCTCTGATGAGGTCGCGAAAAGTGATTTCCGGGATCCGAAGCCTTTCCGCAGAGGGGGATGGTTCTATTGTCTGGCCGGAACCAGAATTGTTGATCCGAATAAACCCCAGCCGGAAGGTGAAATGTATTCGACGTATCTGCGATATATCAGCGGTGCCCCGTCTATGAGTTTTGATCCCGATGGAACGATTTCCGGAAAAGTCTCGGAATTTACGGTCGAGCCTGCGAACGGCTACGGCAATATGATCCTTTTCCGTTCCAGAGATCTTTATCACTGGGAGTATCTGGGCAAGCTCATCGAGAAGACGGAAGGGTTCAGCGAGGAGTATTTTAAGCTGAACGGAGTTTATGAATGCCCGGATTATCTCAATTTCGGAGATACGGACGTCATACTTGCCAGCCCCCAGAATCTTCCGAAGGACGGCAATAATTATGAAAATATTCATTCCTCGCTCGCAATCATCGGGAAGCTGGATTTTGAGACAGGTCATTTCGAGATCCGGAATTTTCAGGAGCTGGATGCCGGCTTTGACTTTTATGCTCCTCAGAATCTTCATATGCCGGATGGCCGCAACATTATGATCGCATGGAAGGAAATGTGGGATCGTTCATATCCGACGCAGGAAGACAACTGGGCAGGTTCCTATACGCTGCCGCGTGAACTGACACTGAAGGATGGCAGAGTATATCAGGCTCCGGTTCGTGAGATCGAGAAGTATCATGCCAACAAAGTGGAGGTTTCCAATCTGGTCATAAGAGACGAAAGTGTTCCGGTTCCGGGAATAGAGGGGAACAAGATCGATCTCAAGGTGCGCTTCAGGTTGAAGGATGCATCCGCAGCAGGCATTCGCTTCTATAAAGGGGGCGAACACGAGACCATCGTCCGCTATGATCGTCAGGCAGGCTGTGTTACCATGGATCGTACGAACTCAGGCATACCGCTCAGGGGCAAGGAGGATGATGTGAATGTCCGTACCTGTGATGTCGAAAAGACGGATGAAATTGAACTCAGAGTCTTTTTGGACGTATGCTCCGCGGAGGTGTTCATCAACGATGGAAGGTATACGATCACGGGAAATATGTATCCTGATCCTGATGATATCGGAGTAGAATTCTTTGCGGAAGGCGGAGAGGCTGCCGTCTCTGCAGTTAAGTATGATATTGTCGTTGAATAAAAGTATTGCTAAAAGCAGGGCACTGTTCCTGACAGAACAGAAAGAGGAATTATAGAATACGAAATGGAAGTGCAGACACTGACGGAAGTACGACGGGAAATAGATGAAATCGATCCTGAAATCAGGGAGCTTTTGATGCGAAGACTCGACTGTTCCCGCAAGGTGGCCCATGCCAAGCTCAAGTCAGGTGATATTACAATATACAGAGCTGACCGGGAGAAAGAAATCCTGAAAAGACTCGGCAACGAGGTGCCGGATGATCGAAGGGACGGATATCTTGCCGTGGTGCGTAAGATCATGGAGACGAGCCGTATGTATCAGTACGGGATCATCTATGATCGTCTCGAAGGAGTATTTGAAAAGATTTCGGAAGGAATCGAGATTCCGGAGAATGCTGATCGTGTGAAGATTCTTCTTACCAGACCCAATCGGCCGAACGCCATGTCATCGATCCTCGCCATGATAGGAGATTACGGATATAACATGGAGAAGATGCTGCTCATAAAAGATGACGCGGAGAAAGGAACGGTTACGTTCGAGCTGACTATTCTCGGGGATCTGAATACGGAGCATATGAAGAAACTCATGTTCCAGCTTTCCATGGAGAGCGGGGAATTCCGTATTCTTGAAGTCCGGTAAGAAATGCGCAGCATCAGGATGTGCGGGGATTCGATCTGAAGGGTGCCGGCTGACGCCGTTTTGAATCCCGCGGGAGAAAGGCATAAAAAACTTCCCACACGTTAATCGTGTGGGAAGTCTTTTTATGCCTTTATTGTATATTTGGTCACCGAGAACGTCAGCGCTCCATCAGCGGAGAATGTAATCCCATCCGCCTCAAGCGGCGTCGTGATCGTCGTCGAGAGGACCTTCTCACCGTCATTGACGAATATTTCCGCGCTGTAGCGGTCCAGAAGAATGCGCAGTTTGATCGCTCCCAGCTTATGATTTACATGGGCACGTCTCTGGTGAATGATTGCGCGTCTGGATCCGGAGAATTTTCTGTTGATCTTGAGAGTCGATTCATAAGGTCGGAAGCTGATGCCCGTATTATAGGAATCGTTCTTAGCAAATCTGACCGAGAATTTGTGATAGACTTTCATGAAATCAAAGGGTGTGACTTCTATCTCGAGATCGACGGTACGTCCCTCAATTCCGGGAAGTGAGATGGTCTTATTCCGGAGGGGAACGCTTTTATATTCTACTTTATTGACCCGGAGAGAATTCAGTTCACGGATCGGGACCTGATAGAGCAGCCCGTTCTTCAGGGAAAGTTCCCTCGGTATGCTCATCTGTCCGAACCAGGGAATGGAAGCAGTATGGAGATTACAGGTATCCCAGTTCTGCATCCATCCGATCATTATGCGTCTTCCGTCAGGGGCAAGGACTGTCTGGGGAGCATAAAAATCGATACCGTAATCGACCGCGTGGTCAGCCTGAGGGCAGAATATCTCACTGTGGGAATCAAAATCTCCCGCTAAATAGAAGGTCCCGTTTCCGTTGTGGTATTCCAGGGATTTAGGCAGCATGTCCTGAGCGCTTCCAATCAGGACGTACCGGCCGTCGAGCTCGAAGAAATCCGGGCATTCCCACATGAGGCCGATCCGATTTTCGTTTTTTGCCAGAATACTGGAAAAACTCCACCGAAATCCGTCGTCACTGCGGAACAGCAGCATCTGTCCTCCATGACCCGGATGGTTATTGGCGATGATCATCCGATAAGAGCCGTCTTTCATGCAGAGGATTTTCGGATCGCGGAAATCATATTTGCTGCCTTCGAGCGGAAGATCTTTCCCGGTCAGAACGGGATTGGAATCGACTTTTTCATAGGTGAGTCCGTCTCCCACCGCCAAGCTCTGCTGCTGGATCTGACGGATATCACCGCCGGGTTGAATCTCATCCGTCACACTCGTGTAAGCGATCAGATGACGGCCGTCGGGAAGCGTCACGGCACTGCCCGAAAAACATCCGCATCTGTCATATTCCTGATCCGGCGCGAGCGCGGCCGGAAGATAAGACCAGTGGAGAAGATCCTGGCTTACGGCGTGCCCCCAGTGCATGGGACCCCAGTGTGAATCATAGGGGTGATATTGGTAGAACATATGATACTGACCGTTATAGAACGAAAGACCGTTCGGGTCGTTCATCCATCCGACGCGGGATGAGAGATGAAAAGCGGGTCTGTCTGATTCTGAGATCAATTTTTCTTTGGCTGCTTCGTAGGCTCGGGCTCTCTGTAACTCCTTACTGATCATGGCGCTCCATTCTGTATATATCGTTTTTCGGGAAAGCCGAAAGGTTCCCTCTTTGAGCTGTGTTCACATATTGGTTTTAATCGTGAAAAAACCGCGCAGTCCGGAGTCCCGGAATGCGCGGCCGTTGATTTCATGGATACCGCTTACAATATAAAGGCCCTTAGAAGGCCGCTGTCCTTGCTTATAGCAGGTGCTTTTGTCCGGCAGTAACGAATTATATCACGTCATTCATACTGTCTTCAAGAGCTTCTACAATATTATTAACGACCTTTGTTACCTTTTCCTGTACTTCTTTAGGAGCATACGGGAAGGTATAGGAGACATCGGATGCCTCGAGCAGAGGAAGGTCATTCAGAGAATCGCCGATTCCGTAAACTTTACAGTCGCCATAGTATTCGCGGATGACAGAAACAGCTTCGCCTTTGGATGTGCCCTTCGGTGCGATATCTACTTCAATGACGTTCTGGAATGCATTCAGATAATCACCGTACTTGTCATTGATTTCTTTTGTGAGGGCAGCAGCCTCCTCGAGTGTTTCGCAGTGGATACCTACACCGTGGACCATGCCCTGCGGAGCATCATCCATGCCGGTGATGACATTATATTCGCCCGGATAATCCATTTCTTCAAAGACATTGATCACACCATCGATATCGATGGAGATCCTGTTTCCTCTCGGCTTGACATCCTTCACGATCTTATCAATTATGTCACGGTCGACGAAGAGCTTGCGGATCCCATTCATATCCTTATCGATAATATTGGAGCCTGTGCTTGTAATCCAGAAATCAGGATCAAAAAAGCCGCCGATGAACGGAGTAAGACCGCCGACCTGTCTGCCTGTGCAGAGTCCGAAATAGTTTCCGGCTGCCTGATACTCCTTAATTTTTTCCACCGATTCCGGAGGCAGCTTAACTTCCGCTTTGTAGAAATACAGCGTTCCATCAAAATCACTTGCAAATACTTTTTTCATGATTTCTTTCCTTTCGTTTTTAATAATACGCACAGAAGATCCCTGTTACGCTAAAGCTTATGTGTATATGATACCATGGAAAATGTATTTATTGTGATGTTTTTTGTAATTTCCTTATTTGAATAAGCGACTTCTATGCTAAAATAGAATAGCCTTTCATTATTAATTGCAGGCTTATTTTTTCGCATGAGGTGATGAACATGAAACAGGATATATTCCGTAAAAAGAGTCTGGAGAGAATTCAGTCGCCTGACCAGATCGATGATTATGTGCGCGTTGTGACACCGAGTCTGTGGCTGCTTCTGGGTGCTATTGTTCTGCTCCTTACAATGGGAATCATGTGGGGAGTCATGACCAGAGTTGAGGCCGAAGTCACACATTCCGACGGTC
>DMAZ01000060.1:0-2240 GCA_003446335.1 Lachnospiraceae bacterium
GTATGACAGCCCCCTATTTTTACAATTCCTTTATTTTCCCGGCAGCAAATGCGTTCACCGCTGCCTTCGCTCCACCGTCAAATGTATACATCCGTATCCCGGCACCTCTCAGAAGACTCATGGCCTTCGGCCCGAAATTCCGGCAGATCAGCGCATCCGCCCTGCATGCGCTCAGCTGTTTTATCATATCTTCCGGCTTCCCGGAATATACGGATAAAATCTGCATTCGCACAATCTTCGTCTCATCAACGGCATAAATCCAAAATGCCTCGCTCTTTTCAAAAACAGGGATCTCACTCCCGGTATAAGCAACAGCCACAATATCTGTAGCGTAAACCTTTTTAATTCTGGGCATACATCACTCCATTCCGTTCGAAAGACATTTTTCCTCCGCGACTCCTTCCCTTATTCTTTCCGGTTTTCTCACTTTCCATTCAGCCAAACAGACCAAACAGCCCCTTTTTATAAGGTTCACTCGAAACCTCCAGACAGTGATAACCGAGGGTCGACAGGGATTCTTCCAGTTCCTCCCTCGTCAGAGGTCTCTCGCTCACAATATAAGCCTCCTTCTTTTTGTGGGAAGAAGACACTTTTTTCACGTTAAAATTCTTTCTGATCATATCGTTGACATGAGATTCGCACATCGGACACATCATGCCGTCGACCTTTGCTGTCGTTTTTACCATACGCTCCCTATCCTTTCTTCCTCTTCACCGTTATAACGATATCCTGACCGCCCCCGCAGCCTCCGCAGCCTGCGCAGTTCCCGCTGCACGAATTTCCCCCGCAGCCTTTTTCCTGCCTGTGATCCCTGAGAATACTTCTCACACAGACGACCACGACCAGAATCAAAACGGCTGTACATAATATATATCCCATCTTACTCCTTTCGGGCGGCCTGTCTTTTAAGGTAACCGGCTGAGCTTATCTTTCTGTTGAAAGATCCCCGCGAAAGATACATGACCTTAAGACAGGCAAAGATCCGGGCCTGCCAGGCAGACCCGGAAATAATGATTTTCGTATTACTTTGCAGCCTCAACACTTGTGAGCGTCTGCGCCTTTTCATCCGGCTGATACCCCTTGCGGACAAGCATATAGACCAGACCCGCAACAAGAGCTATTGCGACGACGGTGCCGATACCGAATCCTCCTCCGCTGAAAGCCATGCCCAGCTGATAGGTGATCAGGGCGACAACATAGGCCCAGAGGCACATATATCCGATTGCCGCAGCCGTCCACTTCGCGTTATTCATCTCACGCTTGATCGCGCCCATTGCTGCGAAACACGGAGCGCAGAGCAGGTTGAATATCATGAATGCAAATGCTGCAAGCGGCGTGAAATCCTGAGCGACTCTGTCCCAGATTCCCTCACCATTCTCACCGAGTTCCACTCCCGTGGCTTCCTCATCATAATTATAGAGGACACCGAATGTACTGACGACCTCTTCCTTGGCGACAAGACCTGTAATCGTCGCCACGGTCGGTTTCCAGGTGCCGAATCCGAGCGGATCGAAGACAACAGATACCGCATTGCCGACATTTGCCAGAAGAGATGCGTCCATAGGCGCAACTTCATCCTCCGGAATGTCCATCTTCGCTGCCATTCCGGCAATATACTCATCCGTGGCGATCGTCTTATCCTCGAAGAGTACATCGACCATACCGTACTTTCCGTTGACTGTTCCCATGGACGACAGGAACCAGATGATTATGGAAGAAAGCACGATGACCGTACCGGCCTTCTTAATGAAAGACCAGCCGCGCTCCCATGTTGCCCTGAGAACGTTGGTCACGGACGGAACATGATACGGCGGGAGCTCCATGACGAAAGGAGCCGGCTCACCGGCAAAGGCCTTGAACTTCTTAAGCATGATACCGGACACGATGATGGACGCCATGCCGATAAAATAAGCAGAGACCGAAATAAGCGGAGACTGGCCGAAAAGGGCGCCTCCCACAAGTCCGATGATCGGGAGCTTCGCACCGCACGGTATAAATGTTGTCGTCATGATCGTCATCTTACGGTCACGGTCATTCTCGATCGTACGGGATGCCATGATACCCGGAACGCCGCAGCCCGTCGCTACCAGTACCGGAATAAAGCTCTTTCCGGAAAGGCCGAACTGGCGGAAAACTCTGTCCATGACAAATGCCACACGGGACATATAACCGATGTCCTCCATGATCGCAAGCAGAAGAAACAGGACCAGCATCTGCGGAACAAATCCGAGAACTGCGCC
>DMAZ01000060.1:2383-3221 GCA_003446335.1 Lachnospiraceae bacterium
AGTCCCGGTACCCACTCGCCGAAAATGACATCGTTTGCAAATCCGGTCGCGATCGTACCGATGGAAATCGGCCATCCGCCCATCGCGATCGCGTAGATCAGGAACATGACACAGAAAAAGATCGGAAGTCCGAGAATACGGTTGGTCACGATTTTGTCTATTCTATCGGACATTGTCATATTATCTTCCGATACCGCTTTCCGGACCGCTGCGGAAATAATCCCCGAAATATATTCATACCGCTCATTGGTGATGATGCTCTCGGAGTCATCATCGAATTCCTTCTCACAGTCTGAAATGATTTTTTCAATAGCTGTTTTCTGTGACTCGTTCAGAGAGACAGTCTCAAGGACTTTCTCGTCTCTCTCAAATACCTTGATGGCATACCAGCGGGCAAGCCCGGTGTCAACTAAGCTTCCAAGCTCCTTCTCGATTGCTCCTATTGCCTTTTCCACAGACTCATGAAAGGTCGCCGGGGCATGGATCACTTTGCCGGATCTTGCAGTCTCAACGGTTTTTGCGACCACTTCTTTTATGCCTTCATTTTTGAGAGCACTTATTTCAAATACCGGACACGCAAGTTCCTTTTCCAGCTTGGAAATACTGATTTTATCACCTCTCTTGCGAACAAGATCCATCATATTGATCGCGACAACAACGGGGATCCCAAGCTCGATGAGCTGAGTTGTAAGATAGAGATTCCTCTCAATATTGGTACCGTCAACGATATTCAGTATGGCGTCCGGTTTTTCCGTTACCAGATATGTTCTTGCGACTACTTCCTCGAGAGTGTAGGGAGAGAGCGAATAAATTCCCGGCAGATCCTGAATAATGACTT
>DMAZ01000260.1 GCA_003446335.1 Lachnospiraceae bacterium
TAATGCTTAATGCGACAGCTCCTTTCTGTTCTCTTTATAGTATACTTCAATTACGCGTTTCTTCCGCAGCATTTCTTATACTTCTTGCCGGAACCGCAGGGACACGGATCATTTCTGCCGATCTTCTTCGGCTTTACGATCGTACCTGACTTCTTCTGCTCGAGGTAGAGTTCATGAAGCTTCTTCTCCGGGAAAATGTTTTTCCATGCCGGTATTTCGTACAGCCAGTCCGCTTTCGCGTCGACCATATTTTTATAAAGGCGTTCCTTATCAAAACCAAGATTCACTACGGTATCTTCCGTCATCGTTTCAATAGGATTCTTTTCGATCAGACTGTCATTAATACCATCCAGGAAACCCGTCATGGTCTCAACAGATACGTCATATTTATCAGCCAGCTCAGTGACTGTTCCGGTCACTACTTCATCCGGATTCTCAAGGAGCTGCTCATAAATACTTTTTTCGATCTGGAAATAGTCATTCCAGAAGTGTCTCAGAGACTCTTTTTCCGCATTCTGATTATATGCCTTTTTCCTCCACTGGCCGAGGAGAGTCTTTTCATCTACTTTCAGTTCATTTTCAATTGCGGAAGTTGTTCCGCCTGTAATAGCATCTGCCATTGTCTCTCTCCAATCATTTCTAAATCAATTAAATTTCAAATACATCCCTGCCATAATACAAGATAAAAGACAGGGCAGAGGAAATGAATTCCACTGCCCTGCAATAATATCACAGTGTTAGGGATTTTACAACCAACGTATTTTTCACATTTACTTATTATTAAAGAAACTTGCATTAAATCCGTGGATTTTTGATTTCCAGTCGCTTCCTATATATGTATTCATATAATGTGCCACGTGTGCATTCCAGTTCTTCGTGTCCATATACTTGAATACATCTGCAGATGGTTTTGGCGATCCGTTGCTGTTGTAGATGCCAAGCCACCATCCACCGGATGTCTCACCGGAATTATCATAATCTCTGTGAATCGCCAGCTGATCAATGTTGGGATCGAACTCAGCCAGGTAATAAGCAAATGCAACGGCCGCGGCCTGTTCACCCTGCATCTGCCTGCCTTCATATACCGAAGACAGTCCGGTCTCCGACATAATGATTCGTGTCGAAGTCCCGTAGGTATTTTTAATATAAGCGGCAAAATATCGTGCGTTCAGCATGGTGATCTGCTGAGCCGCTCCGGAATTTTCCACGGTAAAAGCTCTGTTCCAGATACGGCAGTCCTGTTCGGGCGACGGATACGGATGCATTGCCATATCCCAGTGGATCAATCCCTGACGCCTTAAATCCGTGTTGAAATCTGAGGTAAGCTTCATACCGCTGTACGATCCGCTCAAAGTCCATGACAGATTCCAGTTATGGTCAAGGGAGATGTATGTTCTGGCATTTTTCCATCTGCTCTTGATGGCCGCGTTGAACATACGGAATTCCTCGGCCAGGACTTCATGATACTCACTGTAGGGGATGTCACCGGCGTAATGGTAAACATTATACTGCTGGAGCTCATTTCCGTAAATCCAGTTCGCCAGTGTACAGCCGCTCGTGCACCAGTGATCCGTCAGGCATGCAAAGAGTGCTTCCAGTCTCTTTCTGTCGCTCGTCCTCGTATTCAGCGCGTAAAGAGTCGCCGCCCCTCTCCTGCTTCCGGAAGCCGCTGCCGGATACATATATCTTGTATTGGAACTGTCATACAGGTAGAAAATACCTGTGACAATTATGCCGGCCCGGTTATAGGCCAGAATACGGTCCCGATATACATCGATAATATGGCTGAAGTGATACGTTGTTCCTTCGTACTTGTAAGCGATCTCACTTCCGCTGAGGAAGGTGTCGATCGGAAGATCCAGGACAACATGGCTGCACTTAAGATCTTTCGCCAGATTGATCGAATCAGCCCCGGTCTTTATACCTTTCTTGGTTCCGCGTGATGCTTTCGGGAATGCTTTGACGTTGGTCGCCGCAGCCTGAGGATTCTGAATGTAAAAGCCATTGCTTATAACGGTATATGTTCCATGACTAAGGGTTGCAATATAGAACTTCCTCATAAGAAGACTTCCGGCGGCATTCTTGTTCAGATTCGCATGGAACGTGTAACTGGTCCCCATCGGGGCCGACGCGATCGGTGTGTAGCCCTTCAATGTTCTTCCATACGGAGAAATTGCGAAAAGATATGCTCTCTCCGTATCCGAATACTGCTTGGTACCACTTGCCAGGACAGTGATCGTTTTGTGATCATCAAAGTCAATATAATTCTTGGTGATCGTTACTGAAGTAAAATACCATTTCTGCTGAGCATTATTCGCATATGTACTCAGCTGGATATTGGCACCGTACGCTTCTGATCCTGTCATATCTATAGCCATGTTCTGATTGAGCGCAGACTTAATTATGTAACTTCCGTCACTCATCAGGACCGGCCGCCATAACTGAGATTTTGCTCCTCTATAAGTGCCGAGCTGAATATTGGTACCCGCGTGGGCGGCTCCTCCTGCCGTTTCCAGTACCTTCCCGGAAAGGACAGACACGATCTTGAACCAGTAATTGGTCTTTCCCCCGAACGTTACCGCGACCAGCTTAAATTTCTGAGCTTTCGTCGCATTCCAGTCATAACAGTCAATGTTCGTTCCGTCTGCAGTTCCCGCTCCGGCGGCGTCCATGACCCGGTCGGAATTCAGAACGGAGCGAATATATACTTCGCCGGTCGGAATTGCCGTTCCGTTATAGATTGTTGTATAAAACTTCTCGCTTGAGTAATCTTTATATGTCGAGAGGATGAATTTAGTTCCGGCAGCTTTCAATCCCTGATAGACAGCTATTGCCAGGGTGGAATTCAATCTGGATAGGAACGAATAGGTCCCGTTCGAGTTCTTCCTGATGAGCCATTGCTGACAGAACTTGTTGTTTCTTGTCTCCTGTATGATCGCAGCTCCGCTCTTGTTCTCGGAATTTTTGACAGATAAAACAAGCCCGTTGCTTCTGTTCACAAGAACATAATATCCTGCGGCATACTGAACAGCCGTGTATGTTAAGATCTTTGAATTCTCAGCTGCTTCCAGCTTGATAGCCACACCGCTTCTTGCAGAATTTCCAGCAGGTGCCGCGCACATCTTCGTTGCATGAGACGGTCTCAGCTGCATCGTACCGGCATAGCTTGGAATCGGGGTCTCCGTGAAGATAAATTTCTGTGCAGCCGTATTGTTCCATTTATAAAGCTGAATATTTTGATTATTGGCAAGGGATCCCGCATAAATGTCAATGACATAATTCGTGTTCATCGCTGACGCAATTCGATAGGAGCCATCATTATTTTTAATAAGCTTCCACTTGGCACACCTTGCACTGTTGAATTCGAACTGCCATATATTGGCGGAATTTTTGGGCTCATTTCCCTCTATACGGAGAACCTTCCCGCTGTGGAAATTGGCAAATGTGACCGACCCGTCCGTAAACTTTCTGCACATGAATTTCTGATCAAGCGTTTTTGTCAGCTGATAAAGATTGATATTGGCCTGATTATTAATAGAATTTCCATGTACTGTCAGCGCAAAATTCCTGTTCGCCGCGCTGCGGATATAATAAGTCTTCCCGTCTTCCGGTACAGCTGATGTGTATGTCGATCCGACAACAGTCTCCTGAAGTCCTTTCTTTCCGGACGTACTGGAATCTGTCAGACTGTCTGTCTGACCGGCGGAGCTGTCATCCGGTATAAGATCACCGACTGATTCATCCGGAATCACCTCTTCGACTGTCTCCGGTACCGCGTCCGTCGAGTCATCCGTAAGATCCTCCACCTCGGTCAATTCAGACTCATCAGACATCTCTTCTGCTGCGTCTTCCTCCAAAGCTTCTGCAGCACTTTCACTCTCAGCAATATCGGAGATTGATTCATCGCCCGTCAGGATCTCAAGATTATCCCCCTCATCCATCTCGTTCTCCAGGGCAATGCCTACCGTATTTTCTGTTAAGGTGTCAGTGTCCGAACCGTATACAGGCATAACTGACCCGGCTAACAGTGCTGCGGAAAGCAACCATGTTATCAGTTTTTTACCCTTCACAATGTTTCCTCCATTTCTGAAATATAGTCTTTTGAACGGAGATACCTTTTCCGTCCTTTTCCTGCTGAGAAGCCGCTTTAAAAGGCCTCGATCCACGAGCAGGGAACGTGTTGTGAGCGTCTGTCTTACTTGTAACAATTAAGTTAACACATAATTAAGATTATTATACAAGATATTACGTTTAGACGCAACTTCTTAAATAGTATACATTCTCATTTGTTCAAAATTCCCAATAGCTATGTATACAGAATATCTCACACATATGAAGCCCGGCTTGACTTTCACATCTTCTGGAATATAATGATGATGACACTGACCACAGGTCTCCCGCTATCGTCTCATGAGCGGGACTTGCATCTAATACGGAGGTATTTATGAACAGACTCAGGAGATATGCAGCACTCGCAGGGGTAATACTGCTTCTCGGCATGTATGTTGCCACTTTTATTTTCGCCCTGTCGGGAGGACCTGCAGCCCAGTCTCTGTTCCGCGCTTCTCTCGGCTGTACTATTCTGGTCCCGGTCATTCTCTATGCTTTTTTGATTGCCATGAAAATGCTGCATCCGACAAAATCTCCGGTCATCGATGCAATCATTTTCGATGTCGGAAATGTACTTCTGGATTTTCCGTGGCTGGAATTTGCGAAAAATATGGATATATCAGAGGATGCGAAAAAATTTATTCTTGAAAATGTAATAGATCACCCTCTCTATGCAGAATGCGATCTCGGGCTGAAACCATTTGAAACGCTGGTCGAAGAGTTCTGCGCCATTAATCCGGTTTACAAAAAAGAAATACGGGAACTGATCGAGACGATGTATACATGTGTTGCTCCTTATCCTTATACAGAAGCATGGCTGGAAGAACTGCACGGGAAGGGTTACCGTCTGTATATTCTCTCGAACTGGTCTGAGCATGCCTACGAAAAACTTAAGGCAGAAGGTATCATGGATTTTGAAAAATACATGGACGGCGCGATTTGGTCCTTCAGGGAGCATATGAGAAAACCGGACAGAGAAATATACGAGAAGCTTCTCAGAGATTTCAGGATCGATCCGGAACGTGCAGTTTTCATCGACGACAATCCGCAGAATATCGACTCAGCGAAAAAAATGGGTATTCGTTCTATCTTATTTACTGACATCGCCGACGCAAAAACTTCGCTAAGGAACCTTGGTGTCCTATAACAGAATAAAAGGCTGCTGCTCCGCCGGTTAACGGTGAGCAGCAGCCTTTTTCTTTTTTAGGGATCAGAAAGCAGCAAAAGAATTTACGACTGCGTCAAATGTAGCTTCCGCAGATTTCCGGATACCTTTCGGCGCCCAGCAGCAGAACTGGTGATAACTTCCGGAACCCTCTACTGCATACACGAAGAAAACGACCTCCTGTGAATTATAAGTACCGGTAAGAACAGTCTTTATTCCGTCCATTGTACTCTGCGTCAGTCGTACATTGGATCTCCCTTCCACCTGCGCGTTCTGAAGAGGTGATGTTACAGACGTGATATATTGAACAAGCCATCCACTGTACTCATCAATATTTGTGATCGGTGCATTCTCAGCATCCGATTTTGCCTCATTGGTATAGATCAGGTACTGTGCCTCACCCGGACTTCCTGTCTGGATAATATAACCGTCCAACGCTCCGCTCGCATCGATCTGTCCTTTCAGATCTGCCCATGTGCCGGGTACTTTGATCTGAATCGTTCCATCCGGTGATGCCATTGTCTGAGAGAGCGCCGGTACGCTGACAGCATCGGTCCTCGTCGTGACATCCGTAGTAGGAATCTCTACATCTCCGAGTTCCGCCTGCACCTGAGCGGCATATGATTCGTTCGGATCTACAGTCGATGTTGCGACGATCGGCTCATCCGAGAGATCCGGCAGTTCCTGTGCCACAGATTCAGGCTCAGGTTCTTTTTTCTCTGTCTTTTTTCCGCATCCGGAAAACATCAGCGTTCCTGAAAGAATTGCTGTCAGAACCGCAGTCATGAGCTTCTTACCTGACATAGCTAAATCTCCTTTATCTGTAGATTATATCCGTGCGGCCAGGGCCATTGGAAAGTATCGTAATCGGATATCCAAGTCTTTCCTCGATGAATTCAATATATTTTCTGCAATTTTCAGGAAGGTCTTCGTATTTCTTAATTCCTCTGATATCGCATTTCCAACCGGGCAGGATCTCGTAGACCGGCTTCGCCTTCTTGAGAAGAGCCGTCGGCGGGAAATCTGTCGTTCTCCTGCCATCGATCTCATATGCTACGCAGACCGGGATCTCTTCCAGATATCCCAGAACATCCAGTACGGTGAACGCTACATCCGTCGCTCCCTGCAGACGGCAGCCATATTTTGAAGCCACAAGATCATACCAGCCCATTCTTCTCGGGCGGCCGGTCGTTGCCCCATATTCGCCGCCGTCACCTCCTCGTCTTCTGAGCTCGTCCGCCTCTTCTCCGAAGATCTCAGATACGAATTCACCTGCTCCTACTGCGCTGGAGTATGCCTTGGATACGGTCACGATCTTTTTGATTTCATAAGGCGGTATACCCGCGCCTACTGCTCCGTACCCTGCTAATGTCGGGCTGGAAGTGACCATCGGATATATACCGTGATCCGTGTCCTTCATAGTTCCAAGCTGTCCTTCAAGAAGGATATTCTTCCCTTCTCGGACAGCATTGCCGAGATAAAGGGCTGTGTCACAGACATAAGGAGTAATCATTTCCTTATATTCTTCAAGTTCCTTCATTACATCTTCTACGGAAAGCTCCGGCTTATCGTAAAGATATTTCAGCATAATATTTTTCTTAAGTACGATATTCTCTACTTTTTCACGGAGCGCATCCATATCCATAAGTTCGCTGACCTGAATACCGATCTTGGCATACTTATCGGAATAGAAGGGAGCTATTCCGGATTTCGTCGATCCGAATGACCTGCCGGCAAGTCTCTCCTCCTCATACTGATCGAAAAGTATGTGGTAGGACATAACGATCTGAGCTCTGTCGGAGACCAGAACATTCGGCTTGGGAACTCCCCGTTCTACAATCGAATTGATCTCACTGATCAATTTGGGAATGTTGAGTGCAACGCCGTTTGCAATGACATTTGTCGTATGCTGATAAAAAGCACCGGATGGAAGTGTATGCAGTGAAAATTTGCCGTACTTATTCACGATCGTGTGACCTGCATTGGCACCCCCCTGAAAACGTACGATTATATCCGCCTGCTCTGCCAGGGTATCTGTGATCTTCCCTTTTCCTTCATCGCCCCAGTTCGCTCCGACTACTGCTGTTACCATTTTTTGTCCTCCAACTTTAAACAAGATGTTTTTAGTATCATCCTTTACACGTTAATCTCAGATTTCCATCCGAGAATGTCCGCATTCTCCCTGAGCATCGGTTCCACATAATCCTTAAGGTATGCAGTCACCTGCTGCGGCGCGCGTCCGACATACTTTGACGGGTCAAGAGCATCCTCAAGTTCTTTTTTCCCGAGAGGGAATGCAGGATCTGCGGCAATCAGGTCAAACAGATTGTTATCTTTTCCTTCGACCTTGACATTCCTTCCCGCTTCCATTGAGAGCTGTCTGATTTTTTCGTGGAGTTCCTGTCTGTCTCCGCCTGCCTTGACAGCATCCATCATAATATTTTCTGTCGCCATGAACGGAAGCTCCGCCATGAGATGTCTTCTGATGACTTTCGGATACACGACAAGTCCGTCAACAACGTTGACCATCAGGTCAAGGATACCGTCCGTTGCAAGGAACCCTTCCGGAACGGACAGTCTCTTATTTGCCGAGTCATCCAATGTACGCTCGAACCACTGAACAGAAGAAGTGATTGCCGGATTAAGAGCATCCGCAATGACATATCTTGAAAGGCTGGCTATACGCTCCGAACGCATCGGGTTTCTCTTGTAAGCCATCGCTGAAGATCCGATCTGGCTCTTTTCAAACGGCTCTTCCACTTCCTTGAGATGCTGGAGAAGACGAATATCATTGGAGAATTTTGTGGCACTGGCCGCGATTCCTGCCAAAACATTCAGTACTCTTGTGTCCACCTTGCGGGAATATGTCTGTCCCGAAACAGGATAGCAGGAATCAAATCCCATTTTTTCGGCAATCATCTGATCTGCTTTCACGCACTTGTCATGATCCCCATTGAACAGTTCAAGGAAAGAAGCCTGAGAGCCCGTGGTCCCTTTCGAGCCCAGCAGTTTAAGGGATCCCGAGACATAATCCAGATCCTCCAGGTCCATCATGAACTCATTGATCCAGAGGGTGGCCCGCTTTCCGACTGTCGTGGGCTGGGCCGGCTGAAAATGAGTAAATGCAAGTGTCGGAAGATCTTTATACTGATCGGCAAATTTCGCAAGTTCCGCAATAACATTGACCAGTTTTTCGCGGACAATACCAAGCGCTTCCCTCATGAGTATAATATCCGTATTGTCTCCGACATAACAGGATGTCGCACCGAGATGAATGATTCCCTTCGCTTTCGGGCACTGCAGTCCATATGCATAAACATGGCTCATAACATCGTGGCGCACCTGCCGCTCACGTTCCTTCGCGTCAGCATAATTGATATCATCGGCGTGTGCTTTGAGTTCTTCAATCTGCTCATCCGTTATATCAAGTCCGAGCTCCTTCTCTGTCTCGGCTAGTGCGATCCAGAGTTTTCTCCAGGTGCGGAACTTCCTGTCCGGAGAAAAGACCTCCTGCATTCTGCGGCTCGCGTAGCGTTCCGAAAGAGGACTTACATATCTGTCTGTAACTTCCATCCTGTTATCTCCCGTATTATATTCTATTAACATTGAGATTTACTGGTTCTCCGCGAATAATATACACTATTCACCGACATTATTCAATATTTCTTCTTTATGTCCCCGTGGACGCATGATATTCTTCCGCCAGATCCTGTACGAAAGCATAAATATCTTCAGGTATCTCTACCTCTATTCCCTTGCGCGCCACACTGAGAACTTCTTCCGCCTCACGGATGACGTCATCATCAAAATCCTTCTCATCCGGAAGCTCACTCAGATAACTGCGCAGTTTTGAGATATCCTCTCTGTATTTTCCTCTTGGGCGGGTCATCCCGAGCGCTTCGACGTAGCTCATAACGTGTTCTCTGGTCGGCCGCAGTTCCATTGATTTGCGCAGGGATGACAGAGCCTCGTCGAACAGCATGAGTTTCATCTCTGCTACTCCCCGGTTATGCCATACAGAACTTAAAAACGCGCTCTGAAATTCAACATTATCCGCTTCATCAATGATCTGTCGGTATACTCTGGCGGAAGCAGTATATTTTCCTGCCCTGCAGAGAGAATCACCTTTCAGTTTCATTTTAAGCGGAGACGGCAGATTCAGGAATGCGCTCATATTATCCGTATAGCGGATCAGTTCGTTCTGGGAAAAGTATCCTATCTCCCGGAACACGGTCGTAACAAATTCCATGATGCTGTTTCTTCGAGTCATGGCATGTTCCATCTTGAGCGCCAGTCTGGGCTGACCAAGCTCGGTCGCCACCCAGGATGTCAGTCGTGTGTTCATGACAGTCGCGTCAAGAAGCGGGACATTGTTCGTAAAGAAATAGCACAGTTCTTCGATCGAATAAATATTGGTACTTATATTCTCAAGAAAGAACGGATTTTCCGCGGTCTTCACGCGGCACAGTCGATATCCGGCCATATTTCCTCCTTCCTTCATTCCTGTACATTCTGAGGGAATGCCACCCTCTTCGTCCATCTCAGATGCGTGGCCGGGAAAAATCCTCCGAAGCCGAGATCCTCGGCAGTGATCACACATTCCGATGCGGAACTGCAGTGCAGTTCAAGCCGCATTCTTGTTGCTCTCGCGGGACGTCTGGGCAGGTCCGGAAGCTCCATCTTCACCAGTTTTCTCGCACTTCCGTCCATGGGGACCATGGCAAATGTCAGATCATCTTTTCCGTCAAGTATGATTTCGCACACCCCTGTCTCCTCGAACCAGTTCTTTCCGGACATAAGCAGCGGGATGAACATCATTTTTCCGTCAACGATCATATCCATCCCAACTTCAGTCTTCAGAAGATCGGGACTCATATAGATCCTTCCCTTAATGGCCTTCTTCTCACATATTTCGTATGCGGCATAGCAGGCTCCCTTAACGAACAGATTGTCACCGTAGAAGATTCGCCTTTTTCCTCTGTTAAGGAAACGAATTGATTTTTGCGGCCAGTCGGTGTCAAATCCGTCACCGGTTATAAGGACGCCCGAATAGATGTCCTGTTTCATATGCTTTGCGGCAAATTCCAGAAAGCGGTCATCTCTTTGAGAAGGATCTTCCGGAAGCTGGCAGATGTCATATGACTCCACTTTTACTACAGCGGGTCTTAACGCTTTCTGCTCACTCAGCTCATGATACTGAACCGTATTCCCGCCGAAAACAAAAAGTGCAATATTGCGGGTCCAAAAATCCGGTCTCTGGCTATAGGAATAATAATAGAAGCTTTCCATGTAATCCTGAAGTGAATACTGCTCCGTGGCAAAGCCGATCGAAGCAAGAGCCCTTCTCATATTCTCTACAAGAATAACGTCCAATTTTTCTGTCGTTATCATGATTTTCGACACGCCGGCCACAATATCCTTCAGGCCGGTCAGTTTCAGTGACTCCCTGAAGAAGAATGCCAGAAGCTGCCATGCACGGGGCAATTCCCCTTCTTTTACCGGTTCATCGGTCGGCATTTCTGTCGCTGCGCGTTCGTAAAGGTCGGCCAGATAGATGCCTCCCATCTTTTTGCCAAAATACTCCGCCTCCAGTCCGAAATGCCATTCATTCCGATCCGGTTTTCTGCCGATCGCTGTCGCGAACCTGTAAAGATTGGTCCCGACTTTCGTGGGTATGCAGACCGGTTCTTCCGCTTTTCGATCATAATAACAGATCTGTGAAAACTCCCGGTTAAATTCAAATCCTATAAGGACATTGCGAACTTCGTTCAAAACTTATCCTCCAGTACGAATAATGTATCTACCAGCTGTCTTGTCTGACGATACTGACTGATTTTCTCGATCAGGAGCTCCGGCTCCTCCGATTCACACAGCTCCAGCATCTGATTGATCATCTGATACTGGCTTCTCCCTTCCATATCACAGGTATCGGCCTTTGCGGAAAAATCTTCACTGCGCCACTCGTTCCCGTCTCTGCTGATCGTAATATAGTATTCCAGCGTCTCTCCGTAGAACAGAACAAATTCTTTCGAGAAGATTCCCTTATAGACCCGCTCCAGCGGTACCGTATCATAAGGCTTCTCCATTTCACCCGCCGACAGGAGCCTGTAATGCAGAATAACTGTGTCGTCAGGCCGTGCATGCTGCTCGACAAAAATTTTGTCATCAAGTTCATACTGAGCAAGGAAAGAGACCGGAAGATTCTTAAAGAAAGCGAATCGATAGCCTCTGATCGCACATTCATCGAGAATAGAATCGATCAGAGCCTCCTCATGGATCGTAAAACTGCTCTTTTTCTTTGTGTAATACAGAAGAAGTGCAATTCTCCAGATTTGTTCGGTTTCTTCCCCGTTATCGATGCACCGGACAATATATTTGGCGGAATAATCGTCAATAGCCTCACCGGCAGCAAAGCAGCGATCTGCCTCGAAAGTCAGGTAATTTGAAATCGTAGCGTTGCGTCCGAAATGTTCGGCATAGTTCTTTAGGATCTGTCCGCCCTCCGGCAGTATTCTCTGAACAAATATACACCTGTTCAAAATTCTTCCGTCCAGCTTTTCCGTGTCGACGACCAGGCCTTCGGCCGCTTTTCGGATTTTTAACATCTGATCCAGGCTGCCGTTATAATACTCCGTAAGATATCTGAGCATTTCCTCATCATACTTATTCTGTCTGAAAGCGGCCAGAGCAAGCATGAGGATCTCCTCATCGTATTTTCCTTCGCCCCTGGTGATCACATAATTTGCCAGACGGACGAGCTGCCCCGGATCGATCCTGTCATATCCGAACTTACTGAGCAATAAAAAGGCTTCCTGATAAAATCCTCTGGAAATCATGGCATTTGCCAGAAGGACCTTGTCCTCACCTGCAAAAACACGGTAATCGACCCTCTGCAGATACTGGTCGAGAGATTCATTCTCCGCATGGTCGGCAATATATCTGAGGATTCCGCTTCTTATTTTCGTTCGGAATTCCGGTGTGAACTCGGATGAACCCTCAATTCTCTTCATGGCGTCAAAGTTCTCGATGGAGATATCTTCAAGCACGCCCTGACCCATGGCTGTATTGAGAAGGAAACCTGTAGAATCACAGTCTTTGGCCCGGCAGATCCTGCTCAGTTCCGTGCGGTCCATGAGCGGTGTCTCGGAGAACGGTACTCCGTTGACGAATCGGTTGCCCCTCCCGTCGGAAAAGAGAATTTTGGCGTTCGGTGTATAGCGGCTGATAAAAGCCTCCCCCTGACGCACCGTGTAAATGTCCTCTCTGCAGAGTTCCTCATGGCACACGATCACTTCGCGCACCCTTGAGTCATCCGTATAGACACGGTTCGTGAACATAACATCCGCAATTTCCCGTTCCAGATCAAGCAGTGCGAACTCTTCGCTGAATGTCTGATAGAGCACGGCGTAGCTGCTGTCAATTCTCCTCTTTTCAAGAGATTTGACGGCAAATTCTGACATTGCCTTTCTATACTGGTCAAATGTCTCGGGATCACGGTCACGATTGCGGATGACATTTGCATAAACAAATGCCTTTCTGCGATCAGACAGCGATGTATTCAGCGCAAAATACTTGCGGATCGGTTTCGGCAGAAGTTTCTGATAAGTATCAGGCATGGTCTCTACGTAAAATTCATAGAGCCTGGTAATATGATAATCGCTCTCCACGGCCAGTGAATACCATTTAAAGTACTCGGCATGTACCGGCATCCCCTTCATGAGCAGTCGTACGATAGCTTCCAGCAGTTCCGGAAGCGGATACATCTCGTATGCTCCTGTCAGAAGACGATATACGGGCTGCGTAAAAGTTTTCTCATTTTCGGACAAATGAGCCATTCGGCTTGCCAAATCCTTAGGAAGCACCTGCTTTCTGACCGCAAATACCATCACGTGACGCATAAAGGAATTCAGGCGTCTCATGTAGGAACCGTCACGCCTTAAAAGATTGAGAGCTTCGATATATAGAAGCGGACTTCTGCACCCCGATTTGAAGATCTGCTCCATGGCATACATTTTCTTGGCGGGCGAACGCAGGAAGTCCGGATCGATCCTGAACAGGATCCAAAGGAGAAGAAAGCTCTCCTGATCTTTCCGGAACCACTCACGAACATGACCCACGATATCCATCTGGCGGGGATCAAGATACCCCGTGATATGCCCCATATAAAGGAACATGGCCTTCGCTTCCGCCGATTCTCCCCGAAAATCTCTGGCGGAGAGTTCTTTCATGATGAGGCCCGCTCCCTGCCTGTTGCCAGCGGTCTCCTCAATATACGCTTCATACAGCTCATAGAGTGTCGGATAATCTCCCATCTCACGAATAGCGGTGAGGAGACTTCTTGTTCCGGTACAGTAAGCCTTCCGCTCAATTTTATCCGTCTCGTAATCCACATACAGACGTGTGAGTTTGATCAGATTCTTCCTCGAGATGGTCCCCATATCCACACGGATCGGGCCGTTCTTCGACGCAACGACCGGGATCTCGATGATCTGGCTTTGGGTACTGATCGTAATTTTTCCGAAATAGCAGCCCTTGCCCAGCCGGTCGCCATGCACGATATAATTAAAATCGCATACAGAACCGACAAAATCGTCAGACGTGATCCTCTTTCTGGGAATTTCCAAAAAATCCGAGTCAGCTTCGGCATGTATGTCCAGATAACCCCATCCGCTTCGATGGAGGATGACCGTGTTGCGCTGAGATCCGGTAAGATTATAGTATTTTCCTTCCTCCGCGTCAGCAGAGATCGATACGGGTTCCTTGCATCCGGTCGCAACAAGAAATTCCTCAACGCGCTGATAGGTGACCGGATTTCTCGACAGGCCCCTGTATAATGCTCTTGTCTCTTCATCACATCCTGCCAGGACGACCTGAAAGGCCGGACTCATAAAGACCCTGTACGCTTCCTCGTAGTTTCCTCTTGCCAGCTGAGCGAAATCCTTCAGATTCCGGATCATACCGTATGCAGACTCCACCGGGCTGACAACAACGTGAACTATCACCGGAATATTATATTCCCCGGCACTGGTCGCGAGATGTATATTTCCGCGTATACAGTCGCCACCGGAAAGCCCGGTCGTAAAAACACCGAAATGCAGACGGAAAGAGGGACCGTTAAAACGCTCCCTTTCCGGAACTATGCGGGCATCGTCCGTCGATACATATGCGCGAAGCCTTATATTATCATCTGTGCTGACAATGAGATCAGCCTCATAGTTCTCCCCTTCATTCACGGTCGCCTCGAACCGTTCCGAAGAGAACGTCAGTTGTGTTGGAATGCTGTCGTATTTGTCATCATTTTCGTAGATCGTGCGAATCAAATCTGCTTCCGTCCTTATTTGTTTTTTCAAGCTGCCTTTCAGGCAGTAACACAAAATGAATTATACATCATAAAAAATAACCATGCAATGTTGCCTGATACGCATTACGAAGACCGTTATCAGAGCATATCGAACAGAGAGATCTGATTCGATTCGGGGATATCCCCCAGTATACCGTATTCGTTGAACAGATCTATGATCGTCTGAGAAACCTTGGTCCTCTGCCGGAAGTCATCTCTGGACAGGAAAGGTCCGTTCTTCGCTGCCTCCTCGATTGATTCGGCTGCGGATTCACCCAGTCCTGCAATGGAACTGAAAGAAGGCATCAGTTTTCCGTCCAGGATCGTAAACTTCGTGGCTTTAGCCTTGTACAGATCCAGTCTGTGGAATTCGAACCCGCGGGCATACATTTCTCTTACGATCATCATGTCCTTGAGCATTTCCTCTTCTTTAGGCGATTTATCCGTCTTTTCTTCCAGTTCTTCCGCATGATGTTCCAGGACATCCCTTCCCTGCGCCATAATGACATAGTCAAAAGTCGTGACACGAATGGAGAACATGGCAGCGTAGTATGCGAGAGGATAATTGATCTTATAATAGGCAATACGAAATGCATTCATTACATAGGCTGCGGCATGTGCCTTCGGGAACATATACTTGATCCTTTTGCAGGATTCTATATACCATTCAGGCACATTGTGCTCCCGCATTTCCGCTTCCTGATCCGGTTTTAATCCCTTTCCTTTTCGTACCGCCTCCATGATCTTGAAGGAATGTTCCGGCTCAACGCCCCATGCAATCAGGTTGAGCATGATATCATCACGGGTACAGATCGCGGTCGAAAGCGTGCAGTCCCCGTTCTTAATGAAATACTGGGCATTATCGAGCCATACATTCGTCCCGTGTGAAAGACCGGAAATTCGGATCAGCTCCGAAAGGCTCTTCGGCTTTGTATCTCTGAGCATGCCCATAACAAAGTTGGTTCCGAATTCCGGAACACCGAGTACCCCGAGGTCTATACCGCCCATATCCTCCGGTCTTACTCCCAGAGCCTCTGTCCCTGTGAACAGAGAGAGGACACCCGGGTCGTCAAGGGGAACTTCCAGCGGATCCGTCCCGGTCAGGTCTTCCAGCATACGTATGATCGTGGGATCATCATGCCCGAGAATATCGAGCTTCAGAAGATTCCTGTCGATCGAGTGATAATCAAAATGAGTAGTGATGATATCGGAAGTCATGTCATTTGCAGGATGCTGTACCGGTGTGAACCAGTTGATATCCATGCCTCTGGGCAGAACGATAACACCTCCCGGATGCTGTCCGGTCGTTCTCCTGACACCGACGCAGCCCTGAGCAAGCCTCTCCAGCTCACAGTCTTTTTTGGTCATACCCTTATCTTCGAAGTAATGTCTCGCCAGACCATATGCAGTCTTTTCAGCGACCGTACCGATTGTTCCGGCTTTGAACGTCTGACCTTTTCCGAAAATGACTTCTGTGTAGGCCTGAGCGACCCCCTGTTCATCTCCGGAAAAATTCAGGTCAATATCCGGCTCCTTATCTCCCTTAAATCCAAGGAATGTTTCAAAAGGAATGTCAAATCCCATTTTCTTTAAGGGCGTTCCGCACACCGGGCATTTCCTGTCCGGCATATCCGCCCCGCATCTTCCGCCGTAGGCCCTGACTTCCTCGGAATCAAAATCCACATAGTGGCATTCCGGGCACAGGTAATGAGGCGGCAGAGGATTTACTTCCGTTATATTGGACATCGTTGCCACCAGTGAAGAACCGACCGATCCTCTGGATCCCACAAGATAACCGTCTTCTCTGGATTTTTGGACCAGGCGCTGAGCGATGATATACATAACGGCATATCCGTTCTTGATGATGGATGTCAATTCCTTGTCCAGACGCGAAACGACCTGCTCAGGTATCGGATCACCATATATTTTCCGGGCTGTATCATAACACATATTCTGCAGATCTTCATCGGAATTCTCGATGACCGGCGGACATTTGTCCGGGTGGATCGGTGATATGTGCTCTATCATATCCGCAATTTTATTTGTATTCTCTACGACCACCTCATAAGCTTTCTTCTGGCCGAGATAGGAAAATTCTTCCATCATCTCTTCCGTCGTATGAAGATACAGAGGCGGCTGCCCCTCATCTTTAAATCCGTGACCTGACTGTATGATCGTCCTGTAGATTCCATCCTCCGGGTTGAGAAAATGTACATCACAGGTGGCGACGCACGGTTTCCCGAAATCATCCGCCAGTTTCACAATTTTTTTATTGATCTCCCGAAGATCATTTTCATTGCGGATACCGCGGGTATGTTCACGGACCATATATTCATTATTACCGACCGGCTGTATCTCCAGGTAATCATAAAAATTAACGATCTTGGCAATCTCCGAGTCCGGCTTTTCATTTAGTACCGCCTGATAAAGTTCACCTGCAGAGCAGGCCGATCCGATGATCAGTCCTTCACGATGTTTTAAAAGCAGGGATCTCGGAACTCTCGGTCTTTTCTTAAAATACCTGAGATGTGATTCAGACACGAGCGTATATAGATTTCTCCTGCCGGTCTCATTTTTAGCAAGAAAAATAATATGATAATAAGGAAGGTTCCGAATTCGTTCATCGGAGACCATTCCCTTTTCATTGAGCATTTTATACGTAGTCAGACCCTGTTTCTTCATGATATCCTGTATCTGAAGCCATGCATGAGCCATCGCCCTGGCGCGGTCATCCGCACGGACAGGATTGGGGCACTGTATTTTCAGGGCTTTACATAATTTTTCCAGCGTACCCCTGCTCACATGCGGCATAAGATACCGGACACAGGACGGTATATCAACAATCGTCCTTTCTGTCTCGACATCAGAGCCATCCGCGCCTTTGGTGCGTATATTCCATGACAGACCGGCTTTCCGCAGTGCATGCTCAATAAAAGCCGTTTCCGTCTCAGCGTCGAAGGATACGAGCGTCATATCACCTGCGAATGCCAGAAATCTCTCCATTGCTGTCCGATTGTCCGGTGCGCCGGAGACCATGTCGTCATTTATTCTGGTCTCACGTATAAAAGAGAATGGGAGAGGTTTTCCGGGATTGATCAGAGTCGTAAAGCTTTCCGTGAGATTTCCCTTAACGATCTTCTGCGCAGATATCTCCACAAGATCATTCGATATGGCACTCGGTCCGGTAGCTACCGTCTGAAAGACAACGACCGGTTCGGCGGTCTCCCGGTCATCCGGTCCTTTTACGAGGCTCACCATATCATCCACCAGATACCCTTCACATCCGTAAATGACCTTAAAATCCGGATCTTTTTCGTCAGAAGCATGATGTGCTTCCGGGAAAGCCTGAACAACACCGTGGTCAGTAATTGCCAGAGCTTTCATTCCCCATCCTTTGGCCTGTCTGATGATATCCTTAGCCGATGATACAGCATCCATATCAGACATCTTCGTGTGGCAGTGCAGCTCAACACGTTTTACAGGTGCATGATCTGACCGGGTATCCCTGAAAGGACTGATCTTCTTTAAGGAATATACGGTTTTGATCATAATTTCCTTTTCGAACCGGTCAAAATCCATCATTCCTTTTACGAGAAAGCATTTCCCGCTTTTGATCTGCTCGGTGTAGATACCGAGTTCCTCAGGAAGCAGCCATAATTTGAACCGGATACTGTCCGTATAGTCCGTCAGAGCCGCTGTCAGTATAATTTTCCCGTTTCTGGTCTCATGGCTCTCCACCTGAAATACTTCACCGCGCACGACGACCTCATGCGGATCTTCTCCGAGGGAACTGATCGGCACGGGATCTTCCGGGATACCTTTTCCCAGGATAACGTCAGGATCATTTGCAATAAAGCCTTTCTGCTGACGATACTTTTTATCGGAAGCATTCGGAAGCTTCTGCGAAGGCTCCGCCTGCTTTTTCTCCTTTCGGCTGATGTTCTTTCGCACGACATCGGAAACCTTGCTGCGGATCCTCTCAGCGTCGACTTCAAAAAGTTCACTGACATCATTCGAGACGATCGTCCCCTCCACACGGACATAGGAAAACCCCGCACGCTCACAGAAGACCTTCTCCAGATAGTCAAGAAGTTCTTCCTTGCGCCTGCGGGCAATGATACTGTCCGGTATCTCGGCATAGACAAGACCGTTTTCACTGAATGTAAGCTTCGTATGCAGAAAAGTCTGATACAGAAGCGGGCTCACGTTCGAAAGCTCCGCATTCATACTGGTCCTGTAGACACGGTAAAAATTAGCGGGCGTATACTGGGAAGACAGGCGGAAACGTTCTATGATATGAACCTCCATCTCGACATCCCCGAAGATCTGATCCGAGATTGCCTCCTCGATCTCATATATATGCTTTTTCTTTATCCAGTTATCAGAACAAATATAAACATGCAGGCGAGTCTTGCTCTGATTAACTGTCAGCCTGTTGACTGTGACATACTCGAGGAGACTTATGATCTCCCCGGAAAGTTTCAGAGATGGAAAAGCCTGCATGAAAGACATTTCTTTATTACTCATAGAGATACGTTTTATTTTGCGCGTTCATTTCTAAAATCACGAGTATTCTGCGTCAGAGATTAAATATCACCGGTCCAGTTCTCCAGCTCTTCTCTCAGAGCTCCGAGAAGTTCCCTTTCAGGCACCTTGCGGATGATTTCTCCGTGCCTGATCAGAAGACCAGTGCCTTTTCCTCCGCATATACCGAGATCTGCTTCGGCAGCCTCACCCGGTCCGTTGACTATGCAGCCCATGACGGCGACCTTTATATCAAGCGGAATCCCCTCCACCATACGCTCCACATCATTTGCCAGACTGATCAGATCGATCTGTGTTCTGCCGCATGTCGGGCATGACACGACTTCTATGCTCCCGCGGCGCAATCCGAGTGTCTGCAGAATTCTCTTGCCTACGCGTACTTCTTCCACCGGATCTCCGGTCAGAGAAACGCGGATCGTATCCCCGATACCCTTCGCAAGAATAACACCCAGACCCACAGACGATTTTATGGTCCCTGAATAGACCGTCCCGGCTTCTGTGATTCCCACATGAAGAGGGTAATCTGTCTGTTCCGCGATCAGCTCATGTGCACGGATGCACATCAGGACATCCGAGGACTTAATACTTATGACCATCTGATCATAGCCCAGTTCTTCAATTATTCGAACTTTATCCAGCGCGCTCTCCACAAGACCTTCGGCCGTGACATGTCCGTACTTCTGAATAATATCTTTTTCGAGAGAGCCCGAATTGACGCCGACCCGAATCGGGATGTGACGTTCCTTAGCCATATCGACGACAGCTTTGATCCGGTCATGTCCGCCTATGTTTCCCGGATTGATGCGAATCGCATCCGCACCGTTCTCCATTGCGGCGAGGGCCATTCTGTAATCGAAATGGATGTCCGCAACGATCGGAATATGAATACTCTTTTTGATTTTTGAAAATGCCTCAGCCGCCTCGAGTGTAGGAACGGTAGAGCGAATGATATCGCACCCGGCCTCCTCCAGCCGCAGGATCTGCGCTATAGTCGCGTCCGCATCCTCAGTATGTGTATTGGTCATGGACTGTACGGTAATCGGATTTCCGCCTCCGATCATTCGGCTGCCGACCCGTATCTCCTTTGTTTTCTCTCTGAATGTGCTCAAAATATGCCTCCCGATCCCGGTAAAATGTCGTTCATTTCCTTACCGGGATCACCCTACTTTACTGTATGTGACGAAGCGGTATGGAATGCCTTCATACTCTTTCACTTCGCTCTCTCTGACGACCTGCCAGGCTTCATCTGCATCAAGGTCCGGATACCATGTATCGGCCGGATAATCCTTTTCTATTCTGGTAACATAGCATGTATCGCAGTACGGTAAAAAAGCATTATAAATACTGCTGCCGCCTATTACATATACATTCTCCGGCTCTTCATCTTTTACCAGTTCCAGGGCTTCTTCTACGGATGAGGCTCTCTCAGCTCCCTTCAGATCAGCATCCGGATTTGTCGTCAGAACGATATTCCTTCTCCCTTTCAGAGGTCTTCCTCCCGGAAAGGACTCAAGTGTTTTCCGTCCCATGATAACACATCTCCCTTTCGTCATGGAACGAAAGAATTTCATATCATCAGGGATGGAGACCAGCAGGTCTCCATCTTTGCCGATTGCCCATCCGTTATCTACGGCTACGATCTGATTCATCAAATGCTGCTCCTTCATAAAAGATATGGGTCTGTCAGATTGCTATCGGAATATTCTTGATCTGTTCGCCGTGCTGATAATTCTCCACGATCAGATCATCCGTGGTAAACTCGTAAAAATCTTTTACTTCGGGATTAAGCGTTACCTTCGGAGCGTCATACGTCCGGCGGGATATTAATTCCTCAACGATCGGTACATGTCTGTCATAGATATGCGCGTCTGCGATCATATGGACCAGCTCGCCCGGATACATATCCACACTCTGAGCAAACATCATGAGCAGGATCGCGTACTGGCAGACATTCCAGTTATTGGCAGCAAGTACATCCTGTGACCTCTGATTCAGGACTGCGTTCAGTGTCAGCTTATCCTCTCCCGGTCTCTGTGTAACATTGAATGTCATGGACCATGCGCACGGATACAGGTTCATCTCATGCAGATCTCTGTGATTATAGATACTGCTTATGATGCGGCGGCTGAACGGATTGTTCTTCAGATCATAGAGGATCCTGTCCGTCTGATCGAACATTCCTTCTTTATACTGACTCTTAAGACCGATCTGATAACCGTAGGCTTTTCCGATCGATCCGTCCTCATCCGCCCATTCATCCCAGATATGCGGCTTCAGATCATGGATATTATTGGATTTGCGCTGCCAGATCCACAGGATCTCATCCATTGCGCTCTTTAACGCGGTACGGCGCAGGGTGATCGCGGGAAATTCTTCTCTCAGATC
>DMAZ01000103.1 GCA_003446335.1 Lachnospiraceae bacterium
TCGGCATTTGAAAAGAAAAATGCAGCATTTCTCGGGGAAGGAATCGTGTTCAACAAGTTCACGGGATCCAGAGGAAAATCGGGATCCAATGATGCCAATGCGGAGTATATTGCCGAGATCCGCAGGGCGCTTGACCAGGAAGGCGTCATCTATCAGACAGCTGAGCTGGGGCGCGTTGACCTTGGCGGTGGCGGAACGATTGCTTATATCCTTGCGCTGTACGGTATGAATGTGATCGACAGCGGCGTAGCGGTCCTCAATATGCATGCTCCGTGGGAGGCAACATCCAAGGCGGATATCTATGAGGCACTGAGGGGATATATCGCATTCCTGAAGTATGTAAGAAACGTATAATAGAAGGTACTATTTAAGCGCCCCGCGAAAACAGATGATTTATTCATGAGATACGCGCGTAAGATGAAACCAGCCTGTATTCCGGAAAAAATCATACATTTTGCGGGGCGGACAGGGTGCTTCTTAGTGCCGGTCAGATGACATCGATCTGGCAGGATCGCATTGTCTCGAGGGCAGCAAGGTGCTTTTCGGGAGTCACGCCGGCGCAGCATGACGCAATACAGTGCACAGGCACCTCTGGCAGAAATGCCTTGATGAGAAGCGCATTCGAAATGACACAGATGTCAGTGCACAGACCGATCAGCGTGATGTCGATCGGACCTTCGGCGGCCAGTTCTTTCATACGTTCAGCCAGGGCGGTGGACCCGAAAGTCGGTTTGTCGAAGATTTCGGCGCCGGAGACGGCCGCTGCCACATCCTTGTCAAGCTCCCATCCGGGTGTTCCCTTTACACAGTGAACGACCGGCAGATTTTTTCCTTCCTGAGTCTCCAGGTAATTCTGCGGATGCGTATCGCGGGTCACGAATATGTCTTTCATGTCATACCCGGCGATTGCGGATAAAACATTCGGGACGATGGAGACAGCTTCGGCGGTTCCGAGAGCACCGTCGACAAAGTCTTTCTGCATGTCTATAACGAGAAGAAGTTTTCGCGTTTTCATGATTTCCTCCTTGGAATTTAAGTATCCGTTATACATAGTTTATCACAGAATCTCTGTTCACGACAAATTACTCTGCAAATCTGAGAAGTATGTGATAAAATATGTTTTGTTTCTTTTATTACTTTCAATTCTCAGATAATACCGGTTCGGTAGATATATAGTAATGGAGCATGATCATGAAAACAGGAATTATTATGGAAGGCGGTGCCATGCGGGGGCTTTTTACCGCTGGCGTTATCGATGTGATGCTGGAGAAAGGGGCTGCGGATTTTGACGGGGCGATCGGTGTGTCGGCCGGGGCCTGTTTCGGATGCAATATCAAATCAAAGCAGCATGGCAGAACGATCCGCTATAATCTCAGATTCTGCAGGGACTGGAGATATGCGTCCGTTCGCTCTCTGAGAGAGACCGGAGATGTCTTCGGGTCGGATTTCTGCTATCGCAGGATACCGTCGGAGCTGGACCCGTTCGACACAAAGGCTTTCACCGAAAATCCGATGGAGTTCTATGTGGCGGCCACAGATGTCGAGACCGGAAAGCCCGTGTATCATAAGCTGTATGACGGGCTCAACAGCGATCTGAAGTGGATCCAGGCCTCCGCCTCCATGCCGCTTGCTTCCCGGATGATAAAAATCGGCAGCTGGAAGCTGCTGGATGGCGGAGTGGGTGATTCCATTCCTCTTAAGTATTTTGAGAAAAAAGGGTACGACAGAAATGTTGTCGTACTGACACAGCCCCGTGGATTCGTGAAGAAACCGAATAAAGCACTTCCCGCGATCAGGATGGCATATAAGGAGTATCCTGAATTTGTCCACCGAATGGAGACACGCCACGTTCACTATAATGAGGAGACAAAATATGTGACGGAGCGGGAGAAGGCCGGTGAATGCTTTGTCATCTGCCCGCCGGAGCCGCTTGGAATCAAGCAGGTCTGCCATGATCCGATGGAGATGGTGCGGGTATACGAGATTGGCCGCAGCGTCATGCTCGAGAGAATGGAAGAGATGAGAGCGTTTCTTGGAAAGTGAGAAAGGTTTCTCATTCCTAAGCAGTCCTCTTTGGGCTACTCGGATTTAAGCGCTTTGATTTCGTCTTCTGTAAGACGCCGCCACTCCCCGGGTGACAGAGCCGGATCGAGCACAAGACTGCCCATGGAAAGTCTTTTCAGATAGATGACTTTTTTGCCCACTGCTTCGAACATCCGCTTGATCTGATGAAACTTTCCTTCCTGTATGACGACCTCGATTTCCGATGTTTCACCGCTTTTTAAAATCTCAAGGTGTGCCGGCATACAGCAGAGACCGTCATCAAGACGGATGCCATCGGCAAATGCCCGTACATCACGTGAATCGACCTGTCCCTGTATCCTTGCGTAATAGCGCTTGTCCACATGGTGCCTTGGCGCAAGCAGCCGGTGATTGAGATTCCCGTCATTTGTAATGAGAAGGAGACCTTCGGTATCTTTGTCCAGACGTCCGACCGGCGACAGATCTTTTCGACGGTCATCAGGCAGAAGATCCAGGACCGTTTTCTGATAACGGTCCTCGGTTGCAGTGATCACTCCTGAAGGTTTGTTCAGCATATAATAGGAGAAGAGCTCGTATAGAATTTCTTTTCCCATATAGAAAACGGAGCTTGTCTCATTTACAGACAAGCCCGGATTTCCGGCAATCTCTCCGTCGACTGTGACACGACCGGAGCGGACTGCCTTTTTTATTTCTGCTCTTGTTCCGACATTCATGTCGGAGAGATATTTATCAAGCCGCATAATCTTCCCTTTCTGTATCCGGCTCAGGGTGTTCCAAGTACATTCTCGAGAAAATACGGAAGCTGCTTTCGCCACCAGGGCCAGTCATGGTCGCAGTCGAATCCCCAGTAGTCTACCCAGGCAGGAATCCCTTTTTCACGCAGAACGGCATCCAGCTCCCGCGTGCTTTCACGGAGCTCATCCTCCCAGCGGCCCTGACCGATGCAGATGATTATTCTGGAATTTCTGTAGAGATCCATATAGGGGTGATCTGAGGGCATGTTGCGAAGAAATGTCACCGGTGAGTTTTCATATGCCAGCGGGTCGTCACAGTTCGGGAAAAACATGTAGGCACTGTATCCCCCGCTCAGGGCAATGACAGTGTCATAAAGGTCCGGACGACGGAAGAAGAAGTTGGCCGCATGGACCGCGCCCATACTGCATCCGGTAGTCATAGCTCTGCCCATGGCAGCCTCGCTTCCGTTTTTGGCGCGGACGGAAGGGAGAAATTCATCATTTATATATGCGAACCAGCGTTCCTGCTGAACGAGACGGTAGTGCGGATCACCGTGCTCATCGGACCAGCTCTCCTCGTCAATAGCGTCCGGACATACCAGCATGATTTTCCCTGTGTCTACCCATGGAGCACACAGATCTGTCATTTTAAAATTTTCAAAGTCATAGAAACGGCCGTTCTGCGGCGGAAAGGCGATCAGGATCTTTCCGCTCGTCCCGTATGTCTTGAATTCCATGTCTCTGCCGAGACTGTAACTGTACTCTTTATAATAGTTTTCTACCAAAGTTCTGTTTCCTTTCAGATGGTTATTTATCCAGTACAAATGCGATAAACGCTCTTGCCGCATCCTCATCGTCCAGCTTCACGGTATACATCTGGTTTCCCATTGCGCCGGAAAGGATATCGGGAATGCGCTCGCACATGACCATGCGGTCCCCGTAGCGCGCCAGGATTTCTTCGTGTGTATGGATATAATGATTCTTATCCCGGCGGCTGACATAAACACAGAAATATTCCTTCTCGGATTTCGGGAAGATCCGGCTGTCGGTCGTGACCATATCGGCCCAGATCTGATACACGTCGAGGCTGTGGGCGTAATTCATCATATCCGGCGTATAGCCGCCTGCCGGTCTCATGTTGACTTCGAGACCGACGAAATCCCCCTTCTTTCCTATTCCGGGCTTATCAGCCTTGAGGCGGAAGAATTCAAGATGGACAAAACGCCTGTCTGCATGAAAAGCGCGGACGGTAGCGCGGCCTGCTTTCTTCAGACCTTCGTAGACGTCGCCGGCGACATAGTAGACCAGTTCGAGCTCATCGTTGACAATGTCCGCAATGGAAGGCGGCCAGCTGGTCATGGATTCGAAGAGCGGTTCAAAAGAGGAACTGGTAATGGCGTCATAGGAATAGAGCTCCCCGTCGATGAATTCTTCCATCAGATACTGTACGTCTCTGGGTTCGGCGAAGAAAGCCGCCAGTTCGTCGTGATTGCTGATTTTGTGAGTGTCGGAAGCGCCGACGCCCACATCCGGCTTAATGATGATCGGATATCCTGTTTCAGCGATGAACTTTTCCGCGTCTTTGAGGTCACTGGCGAAGTGACAGCGTGCGGACGGAACTCCGGCTAAGGCGTAGAATTTCTTCATGCCGGATTTATGCTTGAAATCCTGAATGTGGTCATATTTTATGCCTGTCGTTATATTGAAATCAGAACGGAGACGGGCATCCTGTTCGAGCCAGTACTCATTGTTGGACTCGAGCCAGTCGATTTTTCCGTATTTAAAGGAGAAGAAGGCGACCGCGCGAAAAACTTCGTCATAGTTTTCCAGTGAGTTCACTTTGTAATATTCAGTCAGAGAGTTTTTCAGGCAGTCTTCAAGTGAGTCGTAAGAAGCGTCACCGATACCGAGAACATTCACTCCGTTCCTCCTGAGACGGTCGCAGAAGTTCCAGTAGGTATGAGGAAAGTGAGGTGAGATAAATACGAAATTCATATGATACCTCCTTTATCGAGAGAGTTATTGATGTTAAAATGTAACTGTTCAGCTCCCCGCGAAGCGCCTGCGAATGGGGTGGCTGCAGTTGCGTTACAATCAAAAATGACAAGAACGCCAAGGCGTTCCTGACTGCGCACAACTTAGTAGTATAGCATAAAAAATGCCTGCGGAACATATTTTCATGTATGATCTCCGGAGCAATCTGTCTCTGTCCGGGATGGCAGATCTTATCAGAAGAATTGCCCCATAGATAAAGGAGGTATTAAGAATGGAAGACCAGAAGGATAGAATTATTCGTATGATTCAGATCGTATTCGGAGCTTTGTGCTGCTCCATTGCCTACAAGTTCTTCCTCTCCCCGGCCGGACTCTATAACGGAGGCTTCACCGGTATTGCGCAGATCATACGCAACATTCTGCAGGATACGGTCGGTATCCATTTTAAAGGGGATCCGACCGGTATTCTGGTATGGTGTCTCAATGTTCCCCTGATGCTGCTCGGTCTTCGCAGCCTCGGAAAAATGTTCATGATCCGCACGGTCTTCGTCATTACCCTCCAGTCTTTTCTCATGACTGTCCTGAAGAGCCCCGCGACCCAGCTTATTTCTGATCAGGCACTGAACTGTCTCTTCGGCGGCGCGCTCAACGGGTTCGGAATCGGTCTGCTTCTTCGGAACGGAGCTTCTTCGGGCGGTCTTGACATTGTGGGTCTTCTTGCGGTCAAGAGCAAGCCGGATCTGTCCGTCGGATCCCTGTCCATGGCGATTAATGCCTGTATCTTTACCTACGCCGCCGTCACGAGAACGTTCGAAGTTGCTGCCTACTCTGCAGTATATTCGTTCGTATCTTCCATGGTCATCGACAGGACACATTACCAGACGACCAAGGTCGCAGTGTTTATCGTATCGAAAGTGCCTATCCTCAGCAATGAGATCAGCGTCGAGATGGGAAGAGGCGTTACGACCTGGCAGGCAACAGGAGGTCACAGCCGTAAACCTTTCCAGGTCCATATGATCATCATGAACCGCTATGAATTGCAGAAATTCAGGCAGGTCATCCGCGCCGTGGATAAGAACGCCTTTATCTGGACGATCAAAGCGGATCAGGTCATGGGCAATTTCAAGCAGCATCTGGGAATCTGACAGGATACAAGACCGGATCCCTGCAGTCATAACCCGCCGCTTAAGAAGTGCGGATTTTCCCGCACTGAGATAATAAGAGCATGAGAACAAAAACTGAAACAGATCATATACAGATGCAGCCGGAAATTACCCGCCGTATTTTTACCTTCACGGCATCTGCAGAAGACGAGGGGAGATCTGCCCGGGACATTATCCTGTACCGCTGGAAGATGGTCCATCACGATGTGGCCCGGGCGAAGTACGATACGCCAAACGGCATTACCGTCAACGGGGAAGTTTCCTATATCAACAGACGGCTGCATGAAGGGGATGTTCTTCAGGTCATCCTGACGGATTTTCCGCCGGAGAACATTGTTCCGGAGAAGCATCCCATCGAGGTGGTCTATGAGGATGAGGATATCATATGCCTGAACAAGCCGGCCGGGGTGGTCGTGCACCCCTCCCACGGACATTACAGTGATTCCCTTGCCAACTACCTTGCATATTACTTTAAAATGAAGCATGAGCCTCATGAAATTCGGACTGTCGGAAGGCTGGATAAGGATACCTCCGGGCTCATCCTTTTTGCGAAGAGCCGGACGATGGCAGCGCATATGACCGAACAGGCCGGGAAGGGGATTCATACGAAGACCTATTATGCACTGGCGGCCGGGAGATTTGAGCACAGCTCCGGAAAAATAGAGGTTCCGATCGAGAGAGAGTTCGAGGGCGCCAAGAAGCGTGTTGCCCGGGAGGGCGGAGATTATGCGCTCACTATGTATGAGGTGATTCGCCAGTATGAGGACTATGCGCTTCTTGACGTACGCATCGCGACCGGACGGACCCATCAGATCCGGGTCCATATGAATCACATCGGACATCCTCTTCTCGGGGATCCGATTTATAATCCGGATTATGTATATCAGAACAGTGCGGAAGGGGGCAGGAGACTGGAACGGGCTGCGCTGCATGCTGCCAGGGTCAGTTTTTATCAGCCTTTTCTTGAAAAAAAGATAGTGCTGAGCGCGGAAATGCCGGAGGATTTTCGCTTTTTTGTACCGGAACATACACCGGTGCTTTTCTGATTCAGAACGAATGAATTTAATCTCTGACGCGCAAATGGGAAGGTGCTTCGCACTCTTCGCGGCGCGGCAAGATCGCCGGGGCGTTCTTGATTAAAGAAAAAACCGCCGCATCATTACTGATGCGGCGGTTTTGTTCTGGAGACAGTGGGACTTGAACCCATGACCTCCTGAATGCCATTCAGGCGCTCTCCCAACTGAGCTATGCCCCCTTGTTTTCACGAACGCTATTATAACACATGAAAACAGAATAGGAAAGCATTATTTTTGAATAAGAGGCAGTTCCGCGTCAATGCAGAAGCTTCTGCGACAAGTCTGTTTCATAATTATCCCCGTCTTACTGTCTCTGATTCTTTAGTGCTTTACTGTGAAAAAGTGATTGTATCATGATGTAATATACAGACATATTGACAGATTAGCCTCGAAAAAATAAACTTGCACGATACAGGAATTATAAATACAAACATTTAGACAAGATATTATTACTAAAAAGACTGCTTTTTTACCGGCTCAGACGATAAACTTGAGAATGAACGAAGGAGTGCGGGAAAGTGCGCATATATGCCGGAAATGAAGCATTTCCTGAAATGATTATTCTAATTCAAGTGGCTGCGTAAAGAAGGAGCGAACATGGCAAATGAAAAGTTTTTATATAAACCCTTTGAGCGGAAATTCAATGACCTTTATTTCTGCTATTGCGGATATGAGGCCTGTGCGCCTCTTCATAGCTTTGGTCCGGCTGTAAGACCGAATTACCTGATTCACTTTGTCATGGACGGAAAAGGAATTTTCAACATTGAGAGCAGTACATATCAGCTGTCAGCCGGGGAAGGATTTATCATAGAACCCGGGAAACAGACATTTTATCAGGCTGATGCCAGAGAACCCTGGACGTATTTCTGGATCGGATTTGACGGAACACTCGCAGAGGACATTCTTTCTAAAATGGGTCTCGGCCACTCACATCTGACTTTTCGATGCGAGAACGGGACTGAGATGCGTGACATTGTATTCGATATGCTGAAATACAACCGGGCAAATGATGCTGATGAACTGATGATCGAGTCTCTTCTGTTCAAATTGTTCTCCTCTCTCATGTCGGGCATTGCAATAGGAATGCCGGGAACAGTAAAGGGAAATGAGTATGTTCGCAAGGCGATCGAGTTCATTCAGAATAATTATGCTCGTCAGATACACGTAAAGGATGTCGCGGATTATGTGAACATAAACAGAGGGTATCTGTACTCCCTTTTTAAATCGGAGATGAATATGTCTCCGCAGGAATATCTCAGCAATCTGAGACTGACAAGGGCGGCCGAGCTGCTGAACACGACCAATTATTCGGTAGAAGTCATTGCGACTTCGAATGGTTACGGTGATCCGGTCGTCTTCACGAAGGCTTTTAAAAAGATGCACGGTGTGTCACCGTCGAAATACAGACAGCGAACAGTGGAAAATTCCAGAAAATCGCTTCTTGATTAAGTATGAATTAAAGGAAAGTGACTGATTATGCTGACATTTTGACAGCTTTTAGTAACAAATGTGTCTAACGTCGCTGAAGCATTTGCAAATAAAATTAGTATAGTTGCACAAATATATCTTATACAGGGAGGTAACTATGAAAAGAAAGCTTTTAGCGGCTACACTTACCACTGCAATGGTGCTCTCACTGGCAGCCTGCGGTGGCGGCTCATCATCTTCTTCTGATACGGCTGCATCAGGTTCCGGTGCATCCGGATCAGGCGAACTTCAGGTCAACATCTGGGATAACAATCAGCTGGAAGGTCTGCAGAAGATCGCAGACGAATGGACGGAAGAATCCGGTGTAAAGGTCAAGATCAATGTTGTTGACTGGGATAACTACTGGACACTCCTTGAGGCAGGCGCCTCCGGCGGACAGATGCCCGACGTATTCTGGATGCATTCCAATACAGCTCAGATGTATATGGAAAATGACCTTCTTCTGAATCTCGATGATTATATCGCAAATGACGATGCAATCGACCTTTCCAACTACTATGAAGGTATTGTCGACCTCTACAACCGCGATGACAACGGTTCACAGTATGCACTTCCAAAAGATCACGATACGATCGCACTCCTTTACAATAAGGCAATCTTTGATAAGTACGGCGTAGAATATCCGACAGATGACTGGACATGGGAAGATGTCCGCGATGCGGCTGCCAAGATTTCCGAGGCAGGCAAGGCTGACGGCGTTTACGGCTACGCGATCAACACTTCCAACAACCAGGACGGCTGGTACAACATCATTTATGATTACGGCGGACAGGTCATCACAGATGACCATAAGGGAACGACGATCGGCTCCGATGAAGCAAAAGCCGGCATGGAAATGATGCGTCAGATTCTTGAGGTCGCTGCACCGCAGACCGTTGTTGCAGAGACAGGTACAGACTCTCTGTTCAATTCCGGTCTTGCAGCCATGATCACACAGGGATCCTGGATGATCAACACATTCTATAAAGCTGAACATCATGACGATTATGCATGGGCTATGCTTCCGTATGCTGACGTGAACGGCAACGGCACCTGCGATAAAGGTGAACGTTACTCTGCATACAATGGACTTGGCTGGGCAGCAGCTGCCAACACAGCCAATCCGGATGCTGCTTACAGTCTGATTTCTTATTTCTGCTCCGAGAAAGCGCAGAAAGAGCAGGCTTCTCTCGGCGTTACCATGGGCGGTATGAAGGGTGTATCTGAGGATTTCGCAAACGCATTTGAGGGCATGGATGTTTCCGCATTCACACGTGCCGAGGAAGAAGGAGATCTGTTCTTCCGTCCGTATACAAGAAATACGACTGTCTGGGAAGATGCACTTCAGCAGAACGGCGGATTCCTTGATGCATGGCTCAATCCGTCCGATCCGGCAGTAATGGCCACAGCCTGCGATAATGCACAGAAGATCATCGAAGATGCTATTGCAGCTGAGTAACCAGAGTTCCGCGGCAGGGGTAAAAAATAATCTTAACTGCTCAGCACACCCGTAGTCGGATTGCTTCGCTATCCTCATTATGGGTGCAGGTAATTACATACAGTTGACATTGGAGCCGGGCTCGCAGGAGGACCCTGCAGTCCGGCTTCTGTATTCTATCAGAAAGGGGGATTTATGAAGCAAAAAATGACAGTGGCTGAGAAGAGGGAGGCGAAATGGGCATATCTCTTCGTCTTTCCCACGATGCTCGGTCTGATCGTTCTAAATTTTTACCCATTCTTCAATACGATTTATCAGTCTTTCTGCAAGAC
>DMAZ01000183.1 GCA_003446335.1 Lachnospiraceae bacterium
CTGAACTATTATGGTCAGATGATGGCGATGAAGTACCCGTTCATGCAGATGAAGAACGGAACCTCGGAGGAACTTTGCAGCTCTGACAGTGCGGGGACGGCGGAGAATGTCGAAAAATATGAAATATGCGGGTCTCTCTGTACGGTCAGTGATGTGATAATAAGACAGGTTCCACTTGAAAATCCGGAAACAGGCGATATACTTGTCTTTGAGCGGACGGGAGCCTATTCGGTAACGGAAGGTATCAGCCTTTTCCTGAGCCGTGACCTTCCCCGGATCTATGTTAAGAGCGGGGAGAAATTGACATTAATAAGAGAACAGATCAGAACGGAGGAAGTAAATTATGGAAGAACTTATTGAGATCCTTGAAGATATTCAACCGGATGCGGACTATGAGACATGTGAGACATTGATCGACGATGGGATCCTGGACTCTTTTGCAATCCTCTCCATTATTACGGAGCTGCAGGATGAGTATGATATCCGCATTACACCGGCCGAGATCGTACCGGCCAACTTTAATTCTGCAAAGGCCATTTATGCAATGGTAAAGAGGCTGCAGGGCTGAATCCAGTTAGAAAGGTAATTTCCGGATGTCATTTGTATCAACAGCATTTCTTGCATTTGTGATCCTCTGCACAGCAGGGTATTATCTGATTCCGAAAAAGTATCAGTGGTGTTGGCTTCTGGCTTTTTCCTATATCTATTATCTGGCAGCCGGACCGGGATATATCATATTTCTTCTGTTCTCGACGGTGATCACCTTCATCGGGGGGCTTCGCGCGGAACAGGGGTCGAAGGCAGCGGTACCGATTGTACTGCTGCTTGATTTTGGTGCGCTTGCGGTAATCAAGTACACCAATTTTTTTGCCGGTACCTTCGCGGGGATACTCGGTTTCGAATTCCATGAACTGGATATCCTTCTGCCTCTGGGCATATCTTTTTATACGTTCCAGACAGCCGGCTATCTTCTGGATGTTCACTGGAAAAGGTGTAAGGCAGAGCATAATTTTCTGCATTTTGCTCTTTTCGTATCTTTCTTTCCCCAGATCATGCAGGGACCGATTTCAAGATACAGCCAGCTGGCAGGCCAGCTCTTTGAGGAACATTCCCTCGACTTGAAACGCATAGAGAGCGGGCTCTATCGTATCGCATGGGGATTTTTCAAAAAAATGGTCATAGCGGATAATGCCGCGCTCTATGTCAGTTCCATCTTTGACAACTATATGACCATGAGAGGGTACGGCGTACTGGGGGTTCTTATGTACAGCGCTCAGCTCTATGCCGATTTCTCAGGCGGTATCGATATTGTAATAGGAATCGCGGAATGTCTGGGGATTACGCTCGCTGAGAATTTCCGGCAGCCTTTCTTTGCTGTTTCCATCAGTGATTTCTGGCACAGATGGCATATCACGCTGGGGACCTGGATGAAAGATTACGTATTTTATCCTGTTTCCCTGTCAAAATGGATGGGAAATTTCGGAAAATGGTGCCGTAAGCATTTAGGGAAGGACATCGGCCGCGCCATGCCGATCTGCGTGGGCAACATTATTGTCTTTCTGGTCGTCGGTGTGTGGCACGGACCGGCCTGGCATTATATCGTATACGGCCTCTACAACGGTCTGATCATCGGTATCTCCGGTCTGCTGGCAAAGAATTACAGGAGCTGGAAAAAGAAGCTGAAGATCAATGATAAAGGAAAAGGCTTCAAACTGTTCCAGATCGTGCGCACATTCATACTGGTCAATATCAGCTGGTATCTGGACTGCTCCGGCAGTGTAGGGCAGGCTTTTATGATGTTCAGGGACAGTATACTTCGATTCAGGATTTCCGGTGAGGTCATTGATACATTTTATACGTGGTCAGGCTCACAGGGCGTAACGCTGGCGTGCATTATTTTCGGATGTGCCATAGTGTTCACCCACAGCATTATGAAAGAGAGGGGTATGGATGTACGGGCTGAGCTCCTGGCAAAGCCGGTCTACGTTCGATGTGCGGTTCTTTTTCTGCTGCTCATCAGCCTTGTTCTGATCGGCAACCAGCCGCTGTCCGTGGGAGGATTTATATATGCGAATTTCTAAGGGGCGCATAATTTGCACAATTGCGGCATTTTTCGCAGTGCTGACAGCCTTCAATATGGTCATGAATTATCTTCTGATTCCATATTCCTTCACGCGGATGAAGGTACATTATCTGGAGACGGAGACCTGCGATGACCTGATTCTCGGTTCTTCACATGCGGGAACCAATATAGATGCCTCACTTCTTGAAAGCGTTACAGGACGAAAGACTTTCAATGCGGCCCAGGGGGAACAGTATCCTGTGGACAGTTTCTATCTTCTTAAAGATGCCGCCATCGACCATAAACCGAAACGCGTACTATACGAATTCGATCCGACTTACTGGCTCGTTTCGCAGGAAATTGACTCAGCCTATGCGGGAATGTTCTATGAAATGCGCATGTCGCCGGTCAAACTACAGTATTTCTTCGATAAAATGTGGTCGGCGGATTTCCGTACGTGGACAGCACCCTGGTATTTTTACCGCAGACAGATAGGGGATATTTCGGCAAATCTTTATACGAAAAAGACGGATAACTACAAGAACTACGGGACGGCTACATTTGATTCTGATACCCAGACTGTTCGGGAGGATGGTTTTATTGCTGTCAAACCGGGCAGATGGGAGGACGAGATCACCGTTCGCGAATGGAGCGATGAGACAATTCAGAAAGATGATGAGAGGTTCTTTGAACGAATCGCCAAGTTCTGCCGTCAGGAGGGAATTGAACTGGTCGTCGTGACGACGCCCGTTCCCGCGGGGACTTATGAAGCGGGCAGGGAGAACTTTGATGCGGCTGCCGCCCATATGAAGGACCTGGCGGAAAAATACGGCTTTGAGTATCTTTGTTACAACGGTGATGCCCTGCAGGATAAGAGTTTGACGGGAGAGGAGCAGTATGCGGACTGGGACGGACATATGTATGAGGAGGCTGCGGACCGGTTCACGGAGCTTCTTGCCAAAGATTTGATCTGACAGAAACGGCGCGGTCGCGCCGTTTTTTTATGGGTTCGCCCGGCGGCGCACGTTGCGGCAGGAACGCTGAGGCGTTCTTGGAATTACAGGGAAGCTTTGATCTGTTCTGCGGTGTATAACGAAAATGCTTTACACATTACGTGCATTCAGTGATTTTATATGTTAAACTTTGCTTATGAAAAAGTCCGTGTACTGTCTGGAGCCCGGAGATAAAAGAATAAAAGGAAGGTGGGATAGTATGAGTAAAGTAGCGATTATTTACTACAGTCAGACCGGCAACACGAAAGCAATGGCGGAAGGAATCGCGGAAGGTGTCCGCGCAAATGGCGGCGAAGCCACTCTTTATATTCCTCAGGAAGTAAAACCGTACATGGTCCGGGACTGCAGCGCAATTGCTCTCGGATGTCCGGCGATGCGATTTGAACAGCTGGATGATGATATTTTCGAGCCTGCCTACGAAGCGATCAAACCGGAATTCCCCGGCAAAAAAATAGCGCTGTTCGGATCTTACGGATGGGGCGGCGGAGAATGGATGCGCACCTGGGAAGACGAGATTCAGAAAGAGGGCATTCAGCTCGCTGCCGAGAGTGTGATCTGCTGCGAGACCCCGAACAGCGAGGTCATGGAAGAGTGCAGACAGCTTGGCAGAAAACTGAGCTGAACATTATTTTTTTGATGGTATTATGACCGTTCTGTTAAGTCCGTAGAGGGTCAGGCTGCCGGCAAGATCTGTGAATTCATCCAGAGAAATGTCACCCGGTTCGGCAATCCAGCAGGATACCATGGAAAGAATTCCGGCCGCGACGTATTGGGACATGAGCGTGAGTCTTGCAAGTTCATGGTGATCGTTTATTTCTACTTCTACCTGGGACATAATGATGTCCACGACAAGCGCCTGGACTTTTCCGAGAAGGTGGGCCAGCTGCCCGCACTGATTCAGCAGGTGATAAACTTCAAAGTCATCCCTTACCAGCTGATTGAACTTGTCAAAGAAATCCCGGGCGGAAAATGTTGTTGACTTTAAATTCAATGTTGAAAAGAGCGGTCTGAATTTGTCAATGAGTTCCGTTTCAATTTCTTCCAGAAGGTCTTCTACTCCGTCATAGTAAGTGTAGAAGGTCTTACGATTGATTCCGGCTTCATTTGCAATATCCGTGATGGTGATTTTCCCGTAGTCTTTTTTCTGAAGTTCCGCGAAGAAAGCTTCACGGATTGCTTTTTTGGATCGGATGACACGTTTGTCCTGATAGTTTGAGCTGTCTGAATACGTTCTGTTCATGAAATTACACCCGGCTTTTCTATGCGTGGGGAGAAGAAAAATGATCTCTGGTCAGTAAATGATCGGAAACACAGAGTAAAAATGTGTTTCTTAAGAGACATCCATTCATTTTCTGCCCATTGTAAGTGCTACCTCTCATAATTATAATGAGTCTGTTTCTGAAAAGCAACAGATGTTACTTACAGGGAGGTATTTCATGAATAATTATGTGATTTTTACAGATGCGTCAGCTGACGTTGACAGAAAATACGTGGCTGCTCACGATATACGTTTCGTGCCTATGCATTATACACTTGGAGCAGAGGACCGTACGACGATGGGACCGGAGAAGGAAGATCTTCTTTCAGCCTTTTACAACGGCCAGCGCGGCGGTGACCTCACACAGACGAGTCAGATCGCGCCGCAGGTCTATATCGACCATTTTGAGCCGGAACTGAAGGAAGGACGGGATATCATCTATCTTTCCCTTTCCAGCGGAATAACCAAGACTTTTGACAGTGTGCAGATCGCGAGAGCAGCGATGGAAGAAAAATATCCGGATGCGCATATTTATCCTGTCGATACACTCGGTGCCGCAGGAAGTATGGGAATTATGGTCGAGCGGGCAGCCGATAACCGTGAGGCCGGGATGGATATCGAAGCAAATGTCGCTGATCTTGAAGCGCGGTCTCATGAGAGCATTATTCTCTTAATGGTCGATGATCTCATGTACCTGAAAAGAGGAGGACGTCTTCCGGCATCTTCGGCTGTACTCGGAACGGTCCTCGGGGTAAAACCGATCATGTTCCTGGAACCGCAGGGCAAATTGCTTCCCATAACGAAAAAGAGGGGAGAAAAGATTGCTCTGAAGGAAATGCTGCGGCTGTATTTTGCAACCAGAAAGAAGGACATAAGCAATCGTATTTATATTTCCCACGGAGACTGTGAGGATCGCGTTAAAAATCTTTCCCGGATGATCCATGAGGTCGATCCGGATGTAGATATCGTTCCTGTCATGATGAGCCCGATCATAGGTGCTCATACAGGTCCCGGTATGATTTCAATATGCTATTTCGGAGATAAGGATCATATGCTGGACAATTAAAAACAGAAAGGAGAATTCATGAACGAACTGGTAGTAGTTATTGATTTCGGCGGACAGTATAATCAGCTTGTTGCCCGGCGTGTGAGAGAGAATAATGTGTACTGTGAAATCTATTCCTACAGAACACCGCTTCATGAAATTCTGGCCAGACATCCAATGGGAATTATCCTGACGGGAGGTCCGAGCAGTGTCTATGAGGAGAATGCGGCTACCTGCACAGCTGAACTTTTTGAGGCCGGGATCCCCGTGCTTGGATTATGTTATGGGGCGCAGCTGATGAGCTATGTGCTCGGGGGAGAGGTCAGGCGTGCTGCGGACCGCGAATATGGCAAGACCGAGACGATATTTGACACGACTTCCCCACTCTTTGAGGGTATTCCGGACAAGAGTATTGTATGGATGAGCCATTTTGATTACATCTCAAAACTCGCGCCGGGCTTTGAGAGCATCGCTCACACGGCATCTACGCCTGTGGCGGCAGCACAGAACAGGGAAAGAAAGCTGTATGCGATCCAGTTCCATCCGGAGGTACTCCATACGGAGTACGGGAAGGAGATTCTCTTCAATTTTGTGCGAAATATATGCGGGTGCCGCGGTGACTGGAAGATGGACTCTTTTGTGGAGAGCCAGATCAGACA
>DMAZ01000163.1 GCA_003446335.1 Lachnospiraceae bacterium
CATAAAGAACCTCTACAAACTCCGAGTTGTCGTTCAGTTAAGATTATCGCCGTATTCCATGAAAGCCTATTCTTTCTGTACTGTACAGAAATCATATCATATTCTGATGAATAAGTTTTGACCATTTTATAAAAGTCTGTAAAACATGGGAAATAGTCCCCGGTCGAAAACGACCGGAGACTTTACATTCCTTGTACTTAACAGTACAGCTGATCAGTCATCAATCCTGATTCTGATTCTTGTCATCTTTCTTCCGCAGATACCAGGCGATACCTGCCATGCATCCGCCAATTCCAAACAGCAGCAGCCAGATCAGCGGGTTCCGGTCATCGCCGGTCTTTGGTGTGGTCGGCGTCTCCTTCTTCGGAGTTTCCGTGGAAAGTGCCGTCGGATTTGTCGGGTTGTCCGGCGTTTTGGTTTTCTCCGGTGTCGGAGTGGTTTCCGGCTGCTTCTTCGGAGCATCCTTCATGACCACATGCTGAATCTCACCGCTCTCCTCAACCTTAAACTTCACATCCTCCGCCACTTCATAGCCGTCCGGAGCTGTCACTTCACGGAGCGTATACTCACCAACCGGCAGCTTCTCGATATAGTGAGGTTTCTCCTCGGACACCCAGCTCTCCACTTCCTTTCCATCCTTATCAAAGATAGTCAGCTTAGCTCCCGGCAGTTCCTTACTGTTGGTGATGTCCTGCTTGGAGACTTTCACTTTCGTGTAATCATCCTTCATGACGACCTTCTGGATCTCACTGGTTTCCTTCACGGTAAACTTCACGTCTTCCGCTCGGAGATACCCGTCCGGGGCTGTCACCTCCCGCAGCGTGTACTCACCCACCGGCAGCTTCTCGATATAGTGCGGCTTCTCCTCAGATACCCAGCTCTCGATTTCCTTTCTTCACAACCATCACCGTTTTTAAAAGCTGTTGCAGACCTTTGACCGGAAGATAGGCCGCCTGCACCGGAATCAGCACCCGGTCCGCAGCCACCAATGCATTGATCGTCATCACACCCAGGGACGGCATGCAATCGATCAGGATATAATCATATTGATCGCGGATCATATCTACATATTCCTTCAGAATCAATTCACGGCTCATAGCATTTGCAAGGGAAACTTCCATACCGGAAAGCTCAATATTCGCCGGTACCAGATCCACACCTTCTTCATGGTGCAGGATTCCTTCTTCCGGATCGATCTCTTCCTCATTAATAATCTTCGTCATGATCGTCGCCAGCGTATAACGGATAGCATCCGGTTCCTGGTATCCGAGACTTGCTGTGAGACTTCCCTGCGGATCCGCATCGATCACACATACTTTTTTCCCTTTCATCGCCAGTCCGATACTGAGATTCGTCACAACAGATGTCTTGGAACACCCGCCCTTCTGGTTCGCTACGACTATAACCTTCGCCATTTTACCTATCCTCCTTGCTGTCGTTCTGATGCTCCAGATCAATCCGCTGTCTCAACATCTCCAGAATCTCTCTTTTCATCCGTTCCGACGAATAATCCTTTGGAAAATACTGATACAACTGCTCGTTCTTAAATATCACGCGGCTGATCTCGCCCTTTTTTACTTCGCTGAGAATGCTCTGCATTGTATCCTGTGTCAGTTTTCCCTGCCTGCTGAGGGTTTTCATTCTCTGCATCTGAGAGATGGAAGGGGACGACTGCGCATAATCCATAGCCTGAATCAGCATTCTCTGTTCTTCTTCCTTTAAAAATGCCGCTTCATAGGCCGGGTTGAAGGCAATCACCTTATCATCCAGCATTTCCAATAATTCCGGCGTCAATTCCGAGATCTTCAGATAGCGCTGCATCTGTTTGGGGCTTTCTCCGGATTCTTCTCCCATGATCTCTATGGTCCTGCCTCTCGGAAAAATGTGGTCAGTTTGACCACATTCGGCCCGGCGTCCCTTCTTCCTGATCGCCTCGTACTTCATTTTGTAAGCAAAAGCTTTCTCACTTGGACGGATCAGTTCTCTCTGGAGGTTCGAATCGACCATGCTGATCACGGCATCTTCATCCTTCAGAACCCGAATGATCACCGGCAGCTTTCGGTATCCCAGCTGCTGTGCGGCATACTTCCTTCGATGACCGGAGATTATTTCGTAAACTCCATCCGGAATCGGTCTTACGATCAGAGGACTCAAAATCCCGTATTGACTGATGCTTTCCATGAGCTGCAGCATCTGCTGATCTGCTTTCACCTTGAATGGATGGTCCCTGAATTCCCTGAGACGTTCTATCGCAATCTCCACGACACGCTCATCCGGTTCAATCTCGTTGACGTTTCCTGGCATAAGCACCTGCTCCTTTCTTTTACGCATAAGGTGCGGGGGATCCGGGGAGGCTGAAAACAAAGAACCCGCCCAGACCAGATTTACTGTGCAATCTGACCTGGACGGGTATTTTTACATACACATCCACTGTTAGCAGTGCTAACGAACTGAACTTGAATTTCTGCTAATAGAATTAGCAAATGGCATCTCTTCCGTGCCATTTTAACCCGCTCCCCCCCGCCGAGACATCTCTTTTCACGTACTAACGCGGAGCACTTCCCGCGTATTAGCAAAAACAGATTTTTCGGGGATTAGCAAACCGGATTTTTTATTAGCAGGCAGAGCCGTATCCTTGCTAATACATTAGCAGAACCATATCTCTCATGATGATCTTTCCCAAAAACGGAAAAGAGCAGAATCTATTAGCATGCTAATACATTCTGCCCTTGAAATCAGCGTCCACGAGAGGATTCGAACCTCCGACCTACCACTTAGGAGGCGGTCGCTCTATCCAACTGAGCTACGCGGACCTGCATTTACTTTTCTGTCATGGGATACGCGACATGTTACATGTCACATTGCTCATACTGAATGCTGCATCCATGATCTGAAATCCTGCTGTGCTTTTATTGCAAGCCTATAGAT